>CAYSWP010000097.1:3706-5739 GCA_964434795.1 uncultured Desulfobacteraceae bacterium
CTGAATCTAATTCCCGATTTCTTCATAAAATATTGTCTTCATCTGAAAGTGTTGGGCAAATTCCCCCTTTAAAAACAGATTCTAAGCAACTTGAGCCACAAAATGTTCATGTCATCAGAGAGGCTACTATTAAATCTGATTTAATTAGCAGCCAAAAGGTTATGCAGGCAATCTTACCTAAATTAGACTCACACAATATAATTGCTGACTCAGCCAAAAGAAAAAAACAGGCGAAATCCAGGGAAAAGCAGTTAGAATACCTTGCAGAGCTTAAAGAGAGCATTAGACAAAAAAGGCAAAAAAGCGAATTACAATACTCAGGTCTCAAGGCATCTTCTGATACATTGTCATCTGAAAGTGTTGAACAAGTCCTTGCTTCGGGGGCGCATTATGAACAGCTTGTGCAAGAAGATGTTCATGTCATTAGAAAAGGTACCCGTCCCCCAGCCGATAACCTACAGAATGTATTAGTAGCTTTAGAAGAATTAGCCTCCCATGATGTGATTTCCAAATCAGTAAAAATAGCAAAACAGGCGGAATTTAGGGAAAAGCAGGAAAAATACATTGCAGAGCTTAAAGAGAGTGGGAGTAAAAAAGAATTAGATGATAAGATAAAGAACTTTTTGCGTAGATATTGCCGGGAGTATGAAAACAAAGACCTTACCAAATTTGCCCGGTTTTTTGCCCCGGATGCCGTTGAAAGAGGCAAACCCTTTAGCAAATTATTGCCCAAATATAAAAAGAACTTTCAGACGATTGATGCTATACATTACCATATAAAATTAAAAAAATATTCTAATGAGGCAAATACAGGAAATATTGAAGTTTGGGGTGATTTTTTATTACAGTGGCGAATGAATGATGGCCCATTGAAAGAGAGCGCCGGGGATATTTTTATGGCGTTATATGAAAATGGCGACTCGTTTCTCGTCAAGAAACTTGATTATCATTTTAAGAGATAAAGTAACTGCTAAGGCAGCCACAAAGGCACCAAGACACAAAGGATAGATATATGTTTTTACCTTTTGTCTAAAAAGATGCAGTCTTTGACTTTAAATTACCCCCTTCTTGCTGCGTGAGTTCGCGTATAATAAGGGAATAAAAGGGCCATAAAAAGATAATTTCATAATCTTCGTGAATTGGTGTCTTGGTGGCAAGATACCTGAGCAATTACAGGTAAAGTAACCGCTAAGGTTCAAAGGGGCATAGGCACGGAGGCACAAAGTGAAGGATAAAAAAGCAGGCCTTGAATGGATTGATTTTGGTGTTACAAGATGGCTGTAATACTTCAGTCTTCAACCTAAATAGCTAAGTTACAGATGAGCATGAAAAATGTTTGCAGGCTAATCATCTACTTTGCAATCCCTGTTTTTCTAATAACAGGATGCATAACCAATTATAATTCCCTTGGTGTGCGACTATTTAAACAGGGGAGGATATTGGATGCCTATGAAGCCTTTAAAAAGGGATATGATAAAGACCCTGAGTCACCATTTTCATTAAACAATATGGGTTATGTATATGAGATGAGGGATAAAGATTATGCAAGGGCAATGGAATTTTATCGTAAAGCACTCAAGATGTGCTCAAAGGAGATGGTTGATCAAAGCACGGATCATAGAATGGGGCACAAGCCCCTTGAAAAATTAATCAGGCAAAATATAAAACGTGTTTGGGTTAAAATGATAACTAAAGAAGAGAATGAGCTACATGTTTAATCCACAGATTTCGCAGATTACACGGATTATACTCTAAACGCTTGAAGTGCGATGCGAAATTTTCAGGGTTTAATTCCCCGCAGCTTGTTGGATTGTAGTGTAAATCCCGTTGTTCGGGGCTGTAACAGGAAAGATAAAATACTCATTTTGATACCCAGCTGCTTGCGGTGAGGTAGTTCATATAATTAAAGGGAATTTTTAATAATACTTACTGTTCCGGGCTTCTATATCCAAAGCCGAAAACCCCTGGAATGCCTATGTTAAGACCGGTGCCGTGAACTATCTTGCCCCACCTGCTGGCCCCAACAATAATCA
>CAYSWP010000098.1:0-5557 GCA_964434795.1 uncultured Desulfobacteraceae bacterium
GGCGCACCCTCAGTAAAAAAGGCTTTTGAAATTCTTGGGGCTCTTTCTTCATCCAAAGAAGGTTTAGGGGTGAGTGAAATAGCAAGGGGCCTCAATATGGCCAAGAGTACGGTTCATGGCATGACCTCTACCCTGGAGGAGTTGGGGGCTGTTATGAGAGACCCGTATACGAAAAGGTACAGACTGGGCCTCACGCTTTTCGAACTTGGCAGATCGGCCTATTCCCAGATTGATCTAAAAACTCTGGCAAGACCCATTATGGAAGAACTAATGGAAAAGACACAGGCGTCGGTTTTTCTGGGTATCTTAAACTGGGACCATTTGACCGTGTTGGATATTGTTGAATCTAGACAGGACCTTAAGATTACGGCCCCAATAGGAACAACAATCCCTCTATTTGCCGGGGCAGCAGGGAAGGTCTTTTTGGCATCAATGGAAGAAAAGCAAGCCGAAAAAATAATTCGTTCACAGGGACTGCCCCGGTTTACGAAAAACACCATCGTAGATCCGGAGCTGTATTGTCAGGAGTTAAGGCGTGTTAGAAAAAAGGGCTATGCCGTTGATGATGAGGAATATATCCTGGGTGCCAGGGCCGTGGCATCGCCAATAGTGGAATTGGGTCAATTGATGTCAGCAATTTGGGTCGTTGGGTTCAAGGCAAGTCTGGACGAAAAAAAAATGAAGGCCATTATTAAGGTAACCAAAAAAGCGGCAGAAGCCATTCGGAGCAGGATTCAAGAACAACCAGGGACTTAGTTCGCTTCGCTCATAATTGGAGTAGTGGAACAATGGAAATAAACGAGATTGAAATACTTTCAGTTGGTGTAGATGTGGGAAGTTCAACCAGTCATTTGGTTTTTTCCAATCTTTTACTGAAAAGAGATGAACTGTCTGTTTCCCGCCGTTTTCAGATTCAGGAAAGGAATGTAATTTATGAAGGAAGAATAATAAATACACCTTTTTTAGATAATAAGACAATTGATATAGATAAATTAACTGAATTTTTGAAAGAAGAATATAGGCGAGCAGGAATTGATCCTGGCGATATTCAAACAGGCGCGGTTGTTGTAACTGGAGAAACAGCTAAGAAGCATAATGCAAAGCAAATTGTTGAAGCCCTTTCCAATGATGCAGGAAAATTTGTCGCAGCAACGGCAGGACCAAATTTCGAAAGCTTAATCGCTGCAATGGGTTCAGGTGCAACAGCCAGATCAAAGGATCACAATAAAACGATAATCTCTTGTGATATTGGTGGAGGAACATCTAACATCGCCATATCAAAAAATGGGAAGATTATATCTACAAGTAGTATATCTGTAGGGGCTATTTTACTTGGCGTAAATCCTGAAGGGAAAATTTGGAGAATTGACAAGCCAGCAATGAAAGTTATGGAACATATCGGATTGAATTATAAAATTGGGGATCAAATCCCAAGGGAGGATATAGAAAAAATAGCAGCAAAATTTGCCGAAGTTTTAATTGAGGTCATTACCGGTCCTGCAAGTTCCTCTTTGGCCAAGCAGTTAATGGTGACTAATGATCTGGATTTTCCAGATAAAATTGATGAATATTCATTTTCGGGGGGTGTCGCAGAGTTGATATATGGGCGTAATGGTAATTACGACGATATAGGTCAAATCCTGGCCGATAAAATAAATTCTCTGATATGTAAGTTAGCCCCTCCGGTAATAGAGCCGGTAAATAAAATTAGGGCAACCGTCATCGGTGCAGGTGCATATTCGCTGTCAATTTCCGGTTCTTCAGGATTTATGGATAATAAGCTTACATTTCCTATAAAAAATGTGCCCGTAATCAGGGTGGATGTAGAAAGGTCAAAATTAAGTGTTGAACACGTTGTCTCACAGATAAATATTTCATTTCAGAGATTTGATTTAAACGAAGGCGAAGAAACTGTGGCATTATACTTCAAGGACCCAGTCAGGGCTTCTTATCCCAAATTAGAATTATTTGCAAAATCTATTGAAGCTGCTCTTCCCATTTCAATAAAAAATAACATACCAATTATTTTGATCTTTGAAAAGGATATCGCCTGCGGTGTGGGAAACGTAATCCGACGGGAAACTGGTTTAAAAACTAATTTGTTGTCATTAGATGAATTACTTCTGGAAGAAGGGGATTGGATTGATATCGGCGAACCATTAGTTGCTGGCCAAGTATTTCCCGTTACCGTAAAATCTCTTGTTTTCAATAGGAATTAGGTTACTCAATTATTTCTTTCGCCCTCTTTTCTATGCCAGGGAGACAGCTGATGCAACAGATCTCCAATGTTGACCATTCTGCAACGGGGACAGAAACGCAGATATTCGTGAGTAAAGGTCTGCCCGATTTTATCCAACTGAGGCTCAGGAGCAAACAGGGCACCACATCTTTCACACACCCTAAGTTCTACCGAGCGTATCTCTTGTTTGGGAGCTATCTGGAAAAACCTTTTGAGGCTTATTTCATGCCGTAATTCTGCAGCCTCTTCGGGGCAGGTATTGACACATGCCCCGCAACAGATGCATTGATAATGTGAGTAGGTAAAGATTCTTAGCTTCCCCTCGTCTTTAGATTCAAGCGCTCCTGTTGGGCAATTTAATTCACAGGCGGCACAACCTGTGCATTTTTGAGTGTTAAGGCGAGTTCTGCAAAAGAGAAAAATCGCCATAATTAGCATTGCCTCAGCACTTAAAATATGAATGGTCCACATGTTATCTCCGAGGAAGGCTATAGAGTCCAGACTGCCATGGGTTAGAAAGTATCCGGTGACAAAAGGTAAGGCGGTGAGAATGATTATAACGTAGTCTGGTATGGAAGAATTAAAGCGAATATCTTTTACTGCAAAACGCCTGATCAGAAAATAGATAGCAAGGCCTAACAAAAGAAGCGTCATCCAATCTGCCCATGTATCCGGTAGAGCCCTCCAGGCCCACTCAAATCTGGATTCTTCCCATAAAGCGATGTGTCCTGAAAACCAGATGGGAACGACAATAAGGCATATGTGGAATATATAGCGCAGGGTTGCATACAGAGATTTTTTTCTAAACGCATTATGAAAAGGCAGGAGGGAGCGCCCAAATGTAGCTAAACTATACCTTAATCTATGGTCTTTATCTCTACTGCTTTTAATAATCTCAAAGAAAAAGAAAATAATCCTGATAATAATCCCGATAATAAAGAGTAAAAAAACAATCCACAATAACGGACCCTCTATAAAGGACAAAAAATCCATTTTTCTCTATTCTCCCTTCGCCACTCAATATGCAAACTATCTTAGAATTTACGTAACGGATCGAATTACACAATCTTTTTAGGGCAGACTATGTGTACCATTTGTCTGGGATAAGTATAAAAACTCTTTATTCCATTATTCCATGCTTTTAATTTTTTCTCATTGTGCATGGAGTGATATAATTTGCTGTCAGGTAGGTCAAGAAAAAAACGGAAAAAGCGTTACCTTTTTTGTTTTATTGTCTCTTTCTGAGAATTCTTTTATCTCCAATCCTTACTGTTAGCTGAGTTTTATCAAAATATTCTATAAGAGGGATGGTGTATTTCCTTGAAACCCCTGTCAATTTCTTTAATTCCGGTGTCGTTATTTCACCTGTCTCTTTTATATAATCAACAAGTCTTCTCTTAAGCTCCTCTATCGGCTTTTTATGGAAATAAAGATCCTCTTTCACCTTTACAAGGGTATGGTCCTTGACCATCACCTCTAATAAATCCCTGCCACCCTTTTTTATTATATCTTGGTCCAGATCTTTAAAGTAAGGTGGCTCTAACCCATTCTTTTTATAAATTTCCTCTATACGGCTAAGAACCTGTTGCTGATCTTGAAAAAGCTTTACCTTATGATCCTTCAATCTAATGATATCTTTTTCTCTTGCAATCACATCCTCCTTTACAAGGACATCAAGTATACGGTTAAAAAGTTTTTCCCTAATAACAACGGACAAACGGGATTTTAATTCCTCCTTCATCATTCCTTGTTTTAAAGGAAAACGGCTGTGATAATCATGAAGCGCAGCCTCAATTTTTTCTCTTGCCTTATAGTAATATTCAATGTGTATAAACACCCCTTTCTCCGCATCAAATTTAAAAATAACCTTATCTGATAAGAGCTCTTTAATTATCTTGTTAACATCAGTTTTTCCTAAATTTGCCAAAATACAAAGTTGAATTAAATCTAATCCCATTAATCTGGAGCTTTTTATGTGCTGTTCTACAATATCCCTGTCAGACCCCTGGTTTAAAATGGACAACTCTCTCAATGTATCCTCTGAAAACTGCTTTTTCTTCTTAGGTAGCGGGTTAAGGATAGAACCACCTCCGATTGTCCTTATCGGTGAATAACTTCTTATTACAAATCTGTCCTTTGCAACAAATACAAGAGGTTTCTGCAAGCGTAATTGGGCAAAGCATTTTTCGCCTTTTGATAAACTGTCTCTATCTAACAAAATAACAGTGGCAATTACCTCAGACGTGCCATAATGAAACCTTACCTTTGCCCTGTTCTGCAGTTTTTTAGTTACACTATCCAGATATTCTAAAATAGTGTCTACCATATAGGTTGGTCTAAGAGAATCATTCTCAGCGATCACATCTCCCCTGTTAATGATCTCTTTTTCTAACCCCTGGAGGTTTACTGCCGTTCTTAGTCCTGCTCCAGCAAGCGACACCTCCTTATTATGAACCTGTATTCCCCGAACCTTGCTCCTAATACCCTTCGGATAAACAATCACATCGTCTCCTACCTTTATCTGTCCTGATACCGTAGTTCCTGTGACAACCGTACCAAAACCCTTCATGGTGAAAACCCTATCCACAGGGAGTCTTAAGAAATTTCCCTGTTCTCTTGAAGGGACTTTCTTAGCAAGCTCATCCAGCGCTCCCACCAGTGTGGAAACTCCTTCGCCAGTCTGCGAAGACACCTCAACTATTGGGGCATTTTTAAGAAAGCTTTTCGATAGAAAAGAAGAAACATCATCCCTCACAAGACCAAGCCATTCTTCATCAACTAAATCTATTTTAGTTATTACAACAAGGCCATACCTAATTTTCAGCAAAGAGCAAATCTCCATATGCTCCCTTGTTTGAGGCATCACTCCCTCGTCGGCAGCAATAACAAGTGCTAATAAATCTATACCCGTTGCCCCTGACACCATGTGTTTGACGAATTTCTCATGGCCAGGAACATCTACGATGCCGACAACGATCCCGCTTGGAAGCTTGAGATGGGCAAAACCAAGCTCAATTGTTATGCCTCTCTCTTTTTCCTCTTTTAGCCTATCTGTATCTATATTAGTAAGGGCCTTTACAAGTGCTGTCTTGCCATGATCTATATGACCTGCTGTGCCAAGAATAATTTGTTTCACAATTTTTCCTCTTTACTCTCCATTATTTAGACGATAGCCTAAAGGTACTTCTATCTCTTGTCAAGAAACAGTTCATTTAAAACAAATTTATTTAAATAAATTGTTGACCTTCAAATTTCTTTTTGGTAGATAGACGGATGATGCTTGGAATTTCTTATTCCCCGGTAGCTCAGTTGGTAGAG
>CAYSWP010000099.1:0-1164 GCA_964434795.1 uncultured Desulfobacteraceae bacterium
TAAGGGTTCACGAAAAAATAAGTTCGCAATTTCAGGTGTTGAGGCGCCCGTCTAACAAGGCGTGGAAACGCAGGAATATTAGGCATATTCCGAGTTTTCGCAACGCAGTTAGGCGGGACGTATCGGCGCCTGAAATGGGAAGTTATTTTTGAGTGAGCCCTTACTTCAGAGCCTCAGCAATGACTGTGTCACAGTTAGTGCCTTAAAAATATCTTTATGCTCAAAAAGTGCAGAAAATTTTCACAGCCACCAAGACACTAAGGCTCCAAGAAAGACATGAAAGATATTTCCTCTGGTGATATGAAAAACGGACGGCAAGTATAAAAAATTAGCATCCTTGATATTTGGCGTATTTTTTTTCGTCTAAAAGAGGGGGGAGAAATCGAAAGAATGGTTCTATTTTTACCCTAAGTCAAAGAGTAACCCTGTATTCATGTGAATTCACAAATTCGATAATAGAAAAAATGTAAGTCACCAATAAGTTTGGGTAGATTATATTTTGTGACTAATTACTGGATTCCTGCTTTCGCCTGCCTGTGCGTCACACGCAGACAGGCAGGAATGACGGAAGCTTACACTCGATCGTCATTCCCACGGAGGCGTGAATCCAGAGCTATTACCCTGACTTATTGAGAAGTTACGAAAAAATGTGGCAGGAAATGACCTTTTTTATTCATAAATCATTTAATGTGCTAAATTGTTACCAATAGAATAATTTTTATCAATAAGATTATTCATTCCATTTGTATTTTCTAAAACCAATCCCTCATTACCTCCGTTAAGAACCTGGTATAGAAGAAAATTGGTATTTCGCTCAAGCTGGTGCATAGTATCTCTAAGGGCCTTGAGTTGTTTCAAGGACTTTTTTGACTTTTCCTGATAAGGTATATTAATGTTGGAATTATCCAGTATATTTATTAACCGACCAAGAGACGAATTATTAAAACTATCATCATTGCTATAAATAAGTTTAACCCACTCTCGCTTAATCTCCTCTGGAATTTCTTTGTAACTGTCAACTATGTCTGGATTTTGCCCAAAATAAAGTGACTTTTTTAGCTTATCTATATTTCCCCAGACCAATCTTTCCCTTTGATCATCATGGGGGAATTTATTGAGCAAGTCATTCCACCTCTCTTTTATCTGCATATTCACCCAATTTTC
>CAYSWP010000099.1:1264-5532 GCA_964434795.1 uncultured Desulfobacteraceae bacterium
CCTGTAGATAGTTCCCTTAAACGCATTAGGCAGACATAAAAGAATTGTTTCTATCATTTCCCTGCAAGCACTCTCTAATGCATTTTTCTCTATTTCCAAAAACAATATTTTATCTCCCTGTAATTAATTTTGACTTAACAAAGGCAACTTTTACGCATCGTTAAGTAGCCTAAATAACTAATCCTGTTTTATCTGAGTTTAATATATTTCATGCGCCCTTAAATAATCACTGTATAAGCATAACCTTTATTGGTATATTAATATAAGGCAATCAATAAGACTAATTAGAATAAATTATGTATAATTTATATAAAATAATTATATTTCTATTAATATATTTAGATTATAAGTATATTTGCCTTCCTATGAACTATAAATTAAAAATTGTCAAGCATAAAAAAATAAAAAAAATAAAAATGGTGAATAATCTTGTTTAGGGTATTTTTTTTAGTATCTGTTGGTATTGTGGCTATTTCCTTTGCCTCTATTTTTATAAAATTTTGCAATGATGTGCCATCAATTATGATCGCCACATACCGCTTAACTATATCATCTGCAATTTTATTGACCATTGCAAAAATCAAAGGAATACGATTTTCTAATTTTACAAAAAAACAACTCGCCCTGGCAATGATGGGGGGACTTTTTCTATCCCTGCACTTTTCTTTCTGGATTAGTTCCTTAAAGTTTACCTCTGTTGCGAGCAGCGTGGTTCTTGTCACAACAAACCCCGTTTTTATAGGGATATTTTCCTATTTTTTCTTAAGGGAAAAACAGCCCCGTGAACTCGTTTTTGGCATTATCCTCTCTTTTTTAGGAAGCTTTATCCTGGCCATTGGTGACAGCGGCATTCAAGGGCTTACGATTAAGAACAGCTCATACCTGATTGGGGATTTGCTTGCCGTTTCAGGCGCTGTAATGGCTAGCGGTTATCTGATAATTGGATCGATGTTAAGAAAGGATATAGATATTTTACCTTATACATCATTAGTTTACACATTTTCCGCACTCCTTTTATTGATTACCTCCGTATGTTTAAGGATTCCCTTTGCTGGTTACAGCCCAACTTCCTATATGTATCTGTTTCTTCTTGCCATCATCCCACAGCTAATAGGGCATACTGCCTTTAACTGGGCGTTAAAACACTTAAGAACAAATATGGTTGCCATAACCATATTAGGGGAACCTATTGGGGCATCTATCCTGGCCTATTTAATATTTAGGGAATCTATAAAACCCATCCAGTCTGTCGGGATTACTTTAATCTTCTTTGCTATTTTTATTTCTTCAAAAAAGGGAAAAAGGCCATCTTTATCAAAAAGTTAAATATAATTTCATATTTTATAATAAAAACCTACTACCGCAAATTTTCTACGAACAGGGCTTACATTAATAAACATGTTGACATTTTTTTCAAATACCTTATAAGAATATAGGGTAATTCTCTATGAGCCTGTCCGAGAATGCCCTTTTTCCTCAACTCTTTGTCATGCTTAAAAAATTATCCTCGGAATATCAACTATATACCTGCGGTAATTTTTTTCGCATTCCTCGATTTGAGAAAAAATTACTATTCTCGGACAGCCTCCTATGTTAACAAGAAATAAGGCAATTTCCTTCATAGAGATTGTATCGGCCAGGCAAGGATAAAGCTTTACAAAATCTTAATAAAGAGAGAGGGGGTGAGAAAAACCAATTAATTAAAACGGGCAATAAAAACCTTAAATAAATACACTCTTAAACATTTAAATCAATGAAAGGAGCTCGAAATGAAAAAATTATTTTTTGCACTAATAAGCCTTATTATTATTGGATCTTTTTGCGTAGTCCCTGTAATGGCCTTAACACCGGAAGATATCGCTAAGGCATCCGCCGTTGAGGAAATCTTAAAGCGCGGAAAACTACTGGTCGGTATGGAAGCAGGTTATCAACCCTTTGAAATGCAGGATGAAAAAGGAAATATTGTTGGCTTTGATGTGGATATGGCCTATGAAATGGGCAAGGCTATTTTCGGAAAAGGCGGAGAAAAAAAGGTCGAGTTAGTTAATACTGCATGGGAGGGAATTATTCCTTCTCTTATGACACATAAATTCGACATCATTATGTCAGGCATGACTGCCCTTCAAAGCAGAAATCTTAAAGTCAATTTCTGCGATCCATATTACTATATAGGCCAGTGCATTTTGATAAATTCTAAAGACAAGGACAAATATAAAAGCTATAAAGACCTCAACAAAAAGGGTATCATTGTTACCAGCAAACTGGGCGTTACCGGCGCCTTTGTTTCTGAAAGATTAATGCCAAATGCCGAACTCCGATTGTTCAAGACCGAGTCTGAGGGTGCCATCCAGGTCGCAAACGGACTTGCAGACGCCTATGTTTACGATGAACCGCAAATCAGGGTTTTTGATGCAAAATACGGCGACAAAACCATGGGACTTTATACCCCTATCACATATGAGCCCCTTGCCTGGGCCATCCGTAAGGGAGACCCGGACTTTCTAAACTTCCTAAACAACTTCCTGAGACAGGTCCGCGGCGATGGCCGATGGGAACAAATAAAACAAAAATGGTTTGTAGACTACATCAAGGAACTGGCTGAGAAGCAATAAGAAAAAAAAGGGGGGTGTCTCTTTCATCCCCCTTTTTATAATACAGGAGGACAAAATTGACCTTTAACAAAAGATCAGTGATTACTCTCGTCATATTGGCTGCTATTGCAGTGGGTATATACTATTATTTTGTTGTAGGAGGCATCACTTACATATGGCACTGGGAAAGAATCCCTCAAATGCTGTTCTATTATGGCTCCAAATCTGCTGATGATCCAGCAGTTCACTTACGAATGGGCATACTCATGATGGGATTTATCATGACATTGAAAATCTCCGTTGCCTCAATATTTTTTGCAATAATAATAGGTACCATTGTAGGTATTGCCAGGTTATCGAATGAGCCGATAACGCGGTGGCTATCAATGGCCTACGTTGAACTCATTAGAAACACCCCTCTCCTTGTCCAGATATATATCATCTACTTCTTTGTAGGCTCTATGCTGAGGCTTTCTCCATTTGTAGCCGGCACGGCTGCACTGGCGATCTTCACCGGTGCCTATGTTGGAGAAATAGTCCGTGCAGGTATTCAATCCATCCACAAGGGGCAAATGGAGGCAGCCCGTTCTCTGGGTATGCAGTATTCAAAGGCCATGCGCTATATTATTCTTCCTCAGGCCTTTAAACGTATAATACCGCCCCTGGCAGGCCAATTTATATCTTTGATAAAGGATTCCTCACTCGTTTCAGTCATTGCGCTGGCAGATATCATGTTCCAAGGACAGCAGGCGGTCGCAAGGACATACTACGCCTTTGAGATATACTTTACGGTAGCCCTCCTGTATCTTGTAATGACCTTTACTCTATCCATGGCAACCCAATACGTTGAAAGGAGGATGGCGATAAGTGATTAGAGTTAAAAATGCATATAAAACCTTCAGAACCCATGACCATAGGGAGGTAAAGGCCCTAGTTGACTTTTCAGCACATATTAAAAAAGGAGAGGTAGTAGTAATCATCGGCCCCAGTGGGTCAGGAAAAAGTACTTTCCTAAGATGCCTGAACCGGCTTGAAGAGATAGACAGCGGCGAGATCCTTATTAATGGCGTTGATATATACGGCAAAAATGTAAACATTAACAAGGTTCGGGAAGATATAGGCATGGTTTTTCAACTTTTCAACCTATTCCCACACAAGACTGTCATAGAAAACGTTATCTTGTCACAACAGATTGTACGAAAGAGAAAAAGGGAAGAGGCTGTTAAAATTTCCAGAGACCTACTGCATAAGGTGGGAATTCTGGAAAAAGAAAATAACTACCCATCCCAGCTTTCAGGCGGCCAGCAGCAACGTGTTGCAATAGCCAGGGCATTGGCCATGCACCCCAAAATTATGATGTTCGATGAGGCTACGTCAGCCCTTGATCCCGAAATGATCGGCGAGGTCTTAGACGTGATGAAAAAACTTGCCCGAGAGGGCATGACTATGGCAGTTGTAACCCATGAAATGGGTTTCGCAAGAGAGGTCTCTGACAGGGTTGTCTTTATGGACTCAGGACAGATCGTCGAGGAAGGAACAGCGGAACATTTTTTCACCAATCCAATTCACGACAGGACAAAATTATTCCTTAGTCAGATTCTTTGATCTCTGAAAATCAGATATATAGACTGTATACAGACATCGTAATTTATAGCATATCATGTTGTAATTAATTTG
>CAYSWP010000100.1:0-5513 GCA_964434795.1 uncultured Desulfobacteraceae bacterium
CCTTATTTGTTCGTTAACCCTTACGAGGGGTTTTTTATAAATGGTTACCTCCTATCAATAATTTATACTATAGTTATAAAACATACTCTTTAATTACTAACACAAAAACAGTCAAGGGAAAATTCCATGGCCCTGCCTTTGCAAATGTTCAATATCTGAAAATAATAAATCAAAGGGCTCAATCGAAAAATCTGACTGCTTATCATATATTTAAAACCTTCCTTCCTTTCCAAGGGCTAAAAAATGGGATACATCTATCTCCTTCGGGCAGACAAAGGAACATGCCCTGGATGTATGACATCTGTAAACGCCATCTTCCCTGTATAATATCTCCATTCTTTCTTCCTTTGCTGTTTCCCTTGGATCCATGAGGCGGACTATATTGGCCATTGTGGCATTTGGCCCAATAAAATGATGATGACTACTTATACATGCAGTAGCACAACAAAAACAGTTAATACACTGTGTAGCCTCAATATATGTCTCAAGTTTCTCTTGAGATATTCTATACTCATCTCCCTCTTGGGGAACAGGGGCCGGCTTTATAAGATACGGTTTTGCCTTATGAACCCTTTCATAGGCCTTTTCTAAATCTACAATTAGGTCCCTTAAAACCGGAGCTATTGTTAAAGGCCTTAGTCTAAATGTATGTGTCTTAAATTGCTCGACTGCGTCCTTTACCAATAATTCACAGGCAAGAAGTGGTTTTCCGTTGACAATTATACCACAACTACCACATTGTGCATGCTCGCAGGAAGAGGCCCAGGCAAGGGTTGAGTCCTGCTCGTCATTAATTTTACGTAATACATCTACAAACCTGAGTATACCGCCTGCCTCAACCGTATAGCTCTGAATCCATGAGAGCTCTGTGTCAGGGTCATACCTGTTGATCTCCAAGGTTATTTTATATGGCTTAGACATCTGTTTCCTCTTTCATAAAATATCAATATTTTCTTTCTATATAATCAAACATTTCATAACGCTCCCCCTTTGCCTTAAAAAGGCTCATATCTATAGGCCTCTTGCCAAAGGAGATTTTATTGAATTCCTGCATGTAAACGAGGGTATGATAGTTAAATTCATTGCTTCTCACAGGGTAATCCTCTCTAAAATGCGCTCCCCGTGATTCTTTTCTTGCCAAGGCTCCCTGTGCAATGATTATGGACACGGTAATTAAATTATTCAATTCCCAAATCTGCCACAAATCTTGATTCGCCTGAAGGGATGTAAGGCTCATAGGTATGTGCATTGCCCTTTCCCTTAACTCTTTTAGCTTATCAATTGCCTCAAGCAAAGGCTTTTCACTCCTGAATATACCTACTTTATCCATCATTGTTTGTCGTAATGTATCCCTAACATCGGCATAGTTCTCATTTCCCTGGGCTTTAAGATAGGTGGAAAATTGACCAAATGTTATATTGCCTGCATTGGGAGGTAATTCTTCCGGGTCCTTTGCGTCTTTCAGATATTCAACAACCTGCCTTCCCGTAACCTTACCCATTGTAATCAACTCCAAAAGGGAATTTGTGCCAAGTCTGTTCAGCCCATGCAGAGAAGCAGCAGCAGCCTCCCCACAGGCAAAAAGCCCTGGTACAATATTGTCAGCGTCCCTTTGCACATCTCCATACTCGTTTGTAGGTATACCACCCATCTGATAATGGGCAGTCGGCGCAACAGGGCAAAGTTCCGTTACAGGGTCAACTCCAACAAACCGTCTAAAAAATGATTCGATTTCCTGGATTTTTTTCTCATGAACCTCTTTTGGCAAATGTCTCAAGTCTAACCAAACATGTTTTGCATTGTGGTCCTCGTTAAAAAGGCCCCTGCCCTCTCGTATTTCCGTAATAATCGACCGAGAGATAAGGTCTCTTGGGGCAAGGTCCTTGGCAGTAGGCGCATAGCGCTCCATAAAAGGCTCTTCATCTTTATTCCTCAAAATAGCCCCCTCCCCTCTTAGCGCCTCACTGGCTAAAATACCAGGGCCTATAATGCCTGTTGGGTGAAACTGGACCGCCTCCAGGTCCATAACCGGAAGACCGGCATTGAGCGCCATTGCAAGGCCGTCACCAGTATTCCCCCTGCAGTTGGTACTGACCTTGTACATCCTTGTCTTTCCGCCTGTTGCGATAATGGTCGCCTTTGCAAGAACCGCCTTGAATTTACCTTCTGGAAATCTAAATATAATGGCGCCGATGCATCTGTCATCCTCAAAGAGAAGCTCTGTCGCTATACACTGTCCAATAAAGTTTACTCCATACTTGAGGCACTCATCCCAGACAGTATCCATTATGCCTTTACCGGTTCTCGTCGCCTCATAACACGCCCTGAATGCCATTTTTTCTCCAAAATTCAGCATATGCCCGCCAAAGGGTCTTTTAGCTATCCTGCTTTCTTCTGTACGGCTGAAATGCATTCCGTGTCTCTCAAGCCACACCACCTCTTCCCAGCCGGTTTCACACACCTTTTTAATCACATTCTGGTCGGCAGAGCAATCCGAGCCCTTCCATGTATCAAACATATGAAATAAAGGTCTGTCTTCTGAGTCTTTTGGGTCAACTGCGGCCATTCCTCCCTGTGCAGTAGTTGTATGTGATTTCTGGGGGCTTGTGACCTTTGTAAGGGCTATGATTTTTGTTTCCGGCTTTTCCTCACATATTTGAGCGGCAGCTCTAAGCCCTGCCCCACCGGCCCCAATAACCAGAACATCACACCTTAATGTGGAACCTATAGCCAATTTTTCTACCATCATTGTCTCCTTTATAAAACAATCACAAATCTAATGCCAAAAAAGGCCGACACAAGCACCACCATTATAATCAAAAATGTTAAAGACTTTAGTAAGGGGCCTGGCCTTACATAATCGGTAACAATGCTGAACATGCCGTATCCTGCATGAAAGAGCAGGAAAACGATAAATATAAGGTCAATACCCTTTATAAACGGACTCTGCATCCGCAATAAAGCAGTTCTGCTGTCATGACCCGTCAAATAATTCATATGCATAAACATCATATGACCTATAAGCACCGGGAACATTAATCCGCCGGTAATCCTCTGGAGTTTCCAGAGTGCGGAATTTCCAGTATTCCATACCCGGAATAGTACAATAAAAAATGCAGTCAGGCTTATAATAATAGTAATTGACCAAAATAAGGCTGCTGAAATCTGTGGGCTTTCTCCAACAAAGAAAAATCCTACAATAGCAATATAAATAAGGCCAATAATGACCATTAAACGTATTACCATTTCTTCTGCCCTTAAATGGAATATTTCATATAAGATTAACCTTCCCCCATTAAGTGCATGGAATATAACAGGTATTGCTACACACCATTCAAGGAATGTAAACAGAAAATTATGCAGAAGTTTCATATCAGCATCAAATTTGTCAGGGGTAAATAAAAGTGACAGGGTATAAAGGTGGGCAAACATATAAAATACCAGCGTTAACCCTGATAATCTATGCCCCCAGCTAATCAAAAAGGACCAGCCCCTGGAATTTGAGTAATAAGAGAGAACAGGTATTTTGCCCATGAGGGATACAATATAAGATTCTGCTTTAGTCATTTTTATTGCCTTTTCCATCTAAAACCTCGTACATGAAACATGAAAACAAATTTATAATTCACAACAAAATTATGCAAAGATATAAACTACAGTATATTTTATTGTCAAGTAGAAAACACCCGGCCAAGAAAAGAAATTAAGAAAAACATGCTTCAGGTTTACGGATTAAAGGGATTAAGGGGTTGAATATCCCATTGAACTCAGTTAAGATATAATATTGGATAGTAGATGTGAAAGGAATTTTAGTAAAAGTCCTAAAATCAATGTGGCTACTCACGTAGTCAGGCTGAAGCTGCTTAGACTGAAGGCTGAAGGGGTCTGAAAATCACCATTGACACACTTTGGTGGAAAAAGAGCAGATTCTCGCGCCAAACATGGCTTCAAAAAGAGTCCTGTCCCCGTTTTTCCTAATCCCGCATTTGGCGGGACCTTCAGTCTAACCACATGAGTAGTCACAAATTAATTAATAAAATTGGGATAAAAAAGTTAACCAGGGGCAGAACAAAAGGATTAAACAATGGAAGAATATAAAAAACGTTTAAGTTTAGCGCTTGCAGAAACAGGGGCGTTATTTTTCGATAAGGGACTTGTCCTGAAAGATGGTCGACCAACTCCATACTTTGTAAATATCGGTAAATTTAATACCGGCCGATTATTGCTTGAATTAGGCTCTTTTTTCGCAGAAATGCTTGCAGAAAAATCCCTTTTAGATAAAATTGATATTATAGTGGGACCTTCTTACAAGGGCAGCGCTATTGCATCTGGAGCAGCTGCTGCTATTTTCGAGCGTCACGGTCGTGAAATTCTGTTTGACTATGATAGAAAAGAGGCTAAAAAACACGGGGAAAGATCTTCAACTGCCTCACTTTTTGTTAACAATACATTCTTTGATAAATGCAAAGTATTTGCTGTAGATGATGTAATAACATCTATGGGTACAAAAATAGAGCTCGTAGAGAAGATTAATAATGAGGCTGAGTCTCAAGGTTTTTCCTGCAGCATTATTGGGGTAGGAATCGTTGTTGACAGGGAGCAAACAACAGTACCTTATGATAAAGAAGGCAACCCTATACTTAATAAGAGAGGATTAGACCCCATAGAGCAGTTTACATCACGGACAGGCATACCATTTTTTTCTGTTGCGGGTATTAGAGAAATAGTGGAATATCTTTATATCAATAAAGTTCCCCTTTTAATTTTTAAGAAAAGAAGGGCCATGGACAATTCTTTAAAGGAGGAATTTGATAAGTATATGGACGTTTATGGAAGGGTTTAGGTTTAATGCCATCAATTAAAATAACTTCATCGCCGGTGCGCAAACAAATGTCAATTATTTAGAGTCTAAAAATATGCTAAACTTGAATATCTTTAAAGAAAGATTAAAGGAATTCCTTAATGATAGTAAGCCAAAAATAATCGAAGACAGGAGAGGAGCTTACACTCATTCATCTGTATTATTGCCATTATTTATCAAAAACGACCAATACTGGATTCTCTTGATAAGGCGGGCGGACACATTAAAATATCACAGAGGAGAGGTATCTTTTCCCGGTGGTGTAGTCGATGAAGTAGATGAAAATTTAGAAAGCACTGCAAAAAGGGAGGCATTTGAGGAGGTAGGTATTTTAGGAGATGATATAGAAATTCTGGGCCCGCTTGACGATGTCTCAACAGTTACCTCCAACTTTATCATACATCCCTTTATTGGAATATTTCCTTTTCCCTATTCATTTAAAATTAACAGGCAAGAGGTCAACCATCTTATTGAGATTCCATTACAATTTTTTCTAAAATCTTCCCGCCCAAAACCTATTTTAATTGAGCATAAAGGAAGCGCCTTTGAAACCCCTGCCTTTGAATACGATGGGGCAATCATATGGGGAGCTACCGAGCGCATCTTAGAAAACCTGATCGCATTTATAAACTCAATTGATCAATTCAGCCAC
>CAYSWP010000101.1:0-5469 GCA_964434795.1 uncultured Desulfobacteraceae bacterium
TATAGATAAAGGTGTAAGTATTAAAAGCCCTGGCGCTATAACAATAGGGGAGGATGTTTCTGTTGATCTAATATCAGGTGATGGGGTCATCATACATGCAGGTTCTAAAATCTTTGGCTCTAAAACATTAATTATGGCCGGCTGTGAAATTGGCTATGAAGCCCCTGTTACAATTGAAAATTGCCAATTAGGCCCCAATGTTCATCTTAGAGGGGGTTTTATGTCCCAATCTGCCTTCCTGAAAAAGGTTACTGTGAGATCGGGCGCTGATATCAGGGAAGGGTGTTTGCTGGAAGAGGAGTCTAAGTGTGCACATACAGTGGGCCTTAAACAGACTATCCTGTTTCCATTTGTTACACTGGGAAGCCTTATTAATTTCTGTGATTGCCTTATGTCTGGAGGTACCGGCAGAAAAAATCATAGTGAGGTTGGCAGCTCTTATATTCATTTTAATTACACGCCGGATCAGGATAAGGCAACACCTTCCTTGATTGGCGATGTTCCTTATGGTGTTATGTTAAACCAGAAGCCAATCTTTTTAGGGGGGCAAGGGGGATTGGTTGGGCCAAGCAGGATATGGTACGGTACGGTTATAGCTGCGGGAACAATATACAGAAAAGACTTTCTCAAGGGAGACGGATTGCTTTTTGCCGGGGTAAATATAAAGAAAAAACAGCATCTTTACCCCTATCTTTACCAAGGCCTTAAGAGGATTATTTTTAATAATATTAATTATATATCTAATGTTATTGCCCTGCACAGGTGGTATATGGATATCCGATATCTTTTCTTTGAGGTAGGCAGGATGGAGACAGCCCTTTTTAACGGAGCCATGGAAAAGATAGATATGGTTGTCAATGAAAGGATAAAAAGATTAAGAGAAGTATCTGAAAGGATGCCCCAATCTGTTAAAGTGTATAAAGAGGTAATGAAGGAACATGCGCTTGAAACACAGCAACAGTTGAGGGTAGATTTCCATGAGCAATGGCCTAACATAGAGGGACTTTTAAAGAACTGTTATGATAAGGAAGGGGACCTGGAGAAAAGAGACAGATTTATTGAGTTAATACAAAAAGGAATAGAGAGAAAGGGGAAAGACTATATTCAAGTTATTAGAGATTTAGAGGGTTACGAGGCAAATTTAGGCACAGAATGGCTTCAAGGGCTGGTCAGTGAAATAAATAGTGAAGCGCTAAGTTTTATTTCTTCCTTTAGGTCTTGAAGTCTCATAAAAATTAAGTGTATTACTGATTGCTTATTTCATATTGCTCAAGGTTAAAATTTGATTTTCCGATTATTATTATCTGCCGGTTTATCTGCTTTTCTAATTCCATTATAAAGGTTCTTTCTTCTTCTTTTAGGGCGCTTTCAATTTCAATATTTACTAAAAGATAAACCTTACCTCTGTCGCCCAGGCATATCTCCCTTTCTAAATCCCTGAAAATATCATGGCAGATTGTGGCATTGGACTTAACCCTCCCTTTCCCTTCGCAGTATAAACAGGGTTTAGTCAAAAGGAGGTTTATGTCTTTCCTTGTTCTCTTTCTGGTCATTTCAATAAGGCCAAGATCCGACATTCCAAGTACTGTTGTCTTAACCCTGTCCTTTCCCAAGGCCTCTTTTAGGGTAAGATATACCCTCTCCTTGTTTGCCTCCTTTGCCATGTCAATAAAGTCAATTACAATCAAACCTCCAATATTCCGAAATCTTAGCTGGTATGCGATCTCCTTAACTGCCTCAAGGTTTGTTTTTACAATGGTATCCTCTGGACTCCTTTTCCCTACATAGCTGCCTGTATTAACGTCTATAGCCGTCAAGGCCTCTGTTGATTCAATGATAATGTATCCACCGGATTTTAACCATATCTTTTTATCAAGAGCACTGTTTATTTCCGTCTCTATGCCAAAGGCATCAAATAGTGGTTCCTTTCCCTTATATAACTCAACATAGCTCTTGAGGCTCGGGGAAAATGTATCTAAAAAGTCCATTATAGATTGATATTCCCTGCTTGAATCAATGACCAGCCTGTCAACTTCCTTGGTAAAAAGATCTCTGACAGCCCTTAAGATTATAGTTAGCTCCTTGTGAAGAAGGTTTGGGGCAGAGGATTGTTCCCGTCTTTTTTGAATGCTTTTCCACAACGTTGCTAAAAACTCCGTCTCAGATTCTAATTTTTCCCTTAATATATGCTCACTTGCCGTTCTTATAATAAAACCTGAATTAGGAGGCCTTATTTCTTCCACCAGTCTTTTTAGTCTTATTTTTTCTTTTTCATCAGTAATTCTTCGAGAAACACCGATATGACTGACAGTAGGCATAAAAACAAGGTGGCGCCCTGGAATTGTTATGTGGGAGGTTAGCCTGGCCCCCTTTGTACCCAGAGGTTCCTTGGAGACTTGGACCATAATGTTTTGACCTTCCTTAAGAAGGTCCTCTATATTCACATCACAAGACTTTAAAGGCTGTGTCCCCGAATAGAAAACACTTTCTGGATTATTGTCTTCATCCTCTCCCTGCAGAATAAGTTGTTCCCAATAATGAAGATCATTATAGGTGTCTGTGACGTACAAAAAAGCCGGCTTATTTATACCAATGTCTACAAAAGCTGACTGTATGCCAGGCAAGACACGCAAAACCTTCCCAAGATAAATATTCCCTACAAGTTCCTGCCCTAAATCTCTTTTTACATATAGCTCAACAACAGTTTGATTTTCTAACAGGGCAACCCTTGTCTCATATGGTTTGGCATTAATTAGCAGCTCATTGGTCATTGTTAAATCTCATAAAAATAGGCCTTTTGTTTTCAAAATCTCAAGTCCGTCGATTTGTTTGTTAGATAGAGAAAATATTCTCTCTATTATCTCTACTGGTTTCAGCTCCGGGCCATTTCCGTGGGTTAAAATTAATTCCAATTTTTTATCAGACAAGAGATTAAGCTCTTTCACCTGAGATCTTATATCAACTGTCTTTACACCATTTTTTCGCTTCTTGTTTACAAAGAGGGTATCCAACTGTAAAAAATTGTCCATATTAGTTTTATTGAAAGACCCATCTGTTTTTATATGAAAAGCACTTTCTTTGATCTTAAGGGAAGGCGTGTTTGCTGGTATTTCTTTAATAGAAACAACCTTTATGCCTGATGGCAGTTCTTTGTTGATTGTTTCAGCTACAAAAGATGTACAATTAGCGCTAAATGCTTGAAAGTCCATTATTTCTTCTAAACTTTCCATCCCCACTGGAAGCGCCGTGGCAAAGGATATCTTTGGCGTAGGATGATATCCCTTAGAATAAACCAGGCTAACCCCTGCCCTCCTGAATGCCCTTATAAACATTCTTAATAGCTCTAAGTGGCTAAGATAACGTGCTTTTTCCATCTTAGTAAAAACAACCCTGTATTTTATTATATTGTTATTTAATGTTTTAGGATCAGATAAGTTTTCTTTACTAAATTCAGGCATTTTATTATTCAATACAAGAGAAGTGTACGGCTTTTCACATACACCACAATCAGTGCAATGGTCTCTGCAATCAGGAGTCTTTTCGGCATTAACGGCCTTTTCCCATTCCTTCAAAAGGAATTCTTTCGATACGCCTGAACGGATATGCCCATATGGTAGCATTTCATCGTAATCTCTGTTCCTATTAAGATAGAAATCCGGGTCCAGTCCGTGTTTTTCCATGGCCTTTTCCCAGACCTTTACATTAAGGTATTCGCTCCAGCTATCGAAATGTGCCCCCTGTTGCCAGGCCTCAAGCAATACCCTATTTAATCTTCTATCACCCCTTGAAAAAATTCCCTCCAGCCAACTTGCCTCTGGATTATTCCACTTCACCTTTATCCTATGGCCCTTCAGTCTTTCTCTAATATAATTTATTTTTCGTCTGTTTTCTTTAAGTTCGATCTGGGATAGCCATTGAAAGGGTGTATGCGCTTTCGGAACAAAAGAAGATATACTTACATTTAATGCATGCCCCTTTCTTCCTTTAGGTGCCAGATTCAATATTTTTTTGCTTAAATCAACTATTGAATCAAGGTCGTTATCCGTCTCATATGGAAGACCTATCATGAAGTAAAGTTTTATAAGGCTCCAGCCCCCCTTAAAAATTTGCATTGATGTATCCAATATCTGCTCGTCGGTCAGCCCTTTATTTATAATGTCTCTAAGCCTCTGGTTACCTGCCTCCGGCGCAAGGGTAAAACTGGTCTTTCGAACCTTCTTTATTTCATCCATTAATGGAGAAATAGCCGTATCAACCCTTAGAGATGGAAAGTTGACTGCAACATGCCTGTCTGCGAATTTTTCCATCAGTGCCTTTAATAAGGGAATTATACAACTATAATCTCCTGAACTTAACGATAGGAGGGACAGATCTTCAAACCCTGTCTCATCCAAGCCTTTTTCAGATGCGCTCATTATAGCATAGGGATCCCTTTCACGAACAGGCCTGTAAATCATCCCTGCCTGGCAAAATCGGCATCCCCTGCTGCATCCCCTCGCAATTTCAACAGTGAATCGATCATGAATCAGCTTTGTAAATGGAACTATTTGCTTTGATGGAAACGGGTGGTTGTTTAGATCAGGAACTGTTGCCTTCTCAACATAGTCGTATCCATCGATCACTGGCTCGATGTATTGTAAGCGGCCATCTTGATAATAATGGATTTTGAAAAAAGAAGGGATGTAAACACCTTTAAACAAAGACAAGGTCTTTAACAACTCGAACTTTTTTCTTTCCCCATCTGATTTCCATTCCTTTACTGCTTGACAAACCGATAGCATTACCTCCTCACCATCTCCTATAACAATGGCATCAAATATATCAGCAACCGGTTCCGGGCTAAAACATGCCGGGCCACCTGCTATAAGCAATGGGCTTGAGCTGTCGCGGTTTTCAGACAAAAAGGGTATGTTCGAAAGAGCAAGCATAGATAGAACATTAGTATAGCATAATTCATGTTGCAGGCTAAAACCGATAATATCAAATTCTGGCAGAGGCCGACCTGTCTCAAGAGAGGCAAGGGGAATGTTTCTTTTTCTGAGCTCATATTCCAAATCTACCCATGGGGAAAAAACCCTTTCAGCAAAAATCCAGTCCTCTGAGTTTAAGATTTGATATAAAATCTTTAACCCCACATGGGACATGCCGATTTCATAAATATCGGGAAAGGCCAAGGCAACAGATACATCCGTAGGAGAGAGGTCCTTTTCTATGGAATTTATCTCACCCCCCAAGTACCTGCTTGGCCGTATTATTTTAGAAAACCAAGATTGTTTATATAAATTTATTTCCATGATAAAAAAGTTAAGTTAAGTGAAATATAGGTATATTCGGCATCCTTCATTTACCAGTTTATATTTTTTTAATAAGGCATGTATTTTTTGCCTTATTCAGGATGTCGAAATTTGAAACTGGAAACTGGAAACTGGAAATTAGGTAGCGCATTAACTACTGATTTTATTTATAGAG
>CAYSWP010000102.1:0-5436 GCA_964434795.1 uncultured Desulfobacteraceae bacterium
CATGAAATGAGGCATAATATTTGCGGCCGAAAAAAGAGACTTCCCTGTCCTGTTGAGTGATAACATGAAAACCTTGCATAAATAATATTGTTTTAACGAGGATGGGCCTTTCTTCAGCTCCTTCCGGGGCGTAGGCCCTATGGGCCGGAGGACGAGGCTCCATTGTCTATCCGGCGGTCTTATGGAGGGCTTGCCCGCCTTCGTTGTGGATGACTGGTCTTTTTTAGGCAAAAGCTTCTCTCTCATCCACCAAATGAGACAATAACCACTTAACAACTTTAAATGCAAGTGATATATTTCTACAGGTCAAACAATCAAGGGCATCTGTTGTTTAATTGTTTGAAAAATGCCATTTGTGTGTGCTATTTTAAGTTTTTTAAAACTGTGCAGTTAGCCATTAGTCCCGCCTGAGCGGGATTAGCATTAAAAAGGGGTGGAAATGAGAGATTTTAGAGAACTTAATCAACAGATCACTGAGATAAAGATGATGTTGAACGGTTTTATCCAAAAGCTAATCCCGCCTATCTTTGGCGGGACTAAAAGCTAACCGCACAGGTCGAATTTTTTGGAAAATATATATGACATCGAGAAAATATCTAATTCTTTGGGTAATAAAATTAGCGTGCAGGTTGTTTCTGCAGCCTTTTTTTAAAATTTCCACACATGGCATCGAAAACATTCCAGAGAAAGGCGGATTCATTCTTTCTCCAAAACACCAGAGGTGGGAGGATATACCTCTATTAAGTCTTGCTGCAGGCAAACCGCTCTACTATATTGCAAAGCATGAGCTTTTTAATAATTTTTTATCTAACTGGTTTTTTAGCTCCCTTGGCGGCATTCCCTTGAATCGGGAACGTCTTATGGAAAGCAGAAGCTCCCTTGTTAAAATTATTGAAGTCTTGAATCAGGGGGAAGGAGTTGTAGTATTTCCCGAGGGCACTTACTATATGAATAAAGTTGGCCCCGGTCAAACTGGAATCGTTAAATTGATTTTGTCCCGGTTTAACGTCCCCTTTGTCCCTGTAGGTATTAACTATTTAAGGACAGGTTTTAGAACTCAGGTGAAAATAACTTTTGGAAAGCCTATATATGCTGAAAAGGAAATGCCTGCCGCAATGTTTCTTAATATTTTAATGAAAAAGATAGCAGGACTTTCAGGCTTATGATAAATATTTTCGACCTGTGCGGTTAGCCATTAGCATTAAAAAGGGGTGGAAATGAGAAATTTTAGAGAACTTAATCAACAGATCAATGAGGTAAAGAGGATATTAAACAGTTTTATCCAAAAGCTTATCCCGCCTATCTTTGGCGGGACTAAAAGCTAACCGCATATGTCGAATACTTTCATCAAACTTTAGATAGGAGTTTTACAATGCAGTGTCAAGAGGTAGACTATGAAATATTAGGACATGATATGCAGATCGTAGAAGTTGAATTAGACCCAGGTGAAACTGTAATTGCTGAGGCAGGCGCTATGAACTACATGGAAAATGGAATCACGTTTGAGGCAAAGATGGGTGATGGGTCTAACACAAATGAAGGTTTTCTGGGTAAGATGCTTAGCACAGGGAAGAGGGTTCTGACTCAAGAATCAATTTTCATGACCCATTTCATCAATGAAGGTCAAGGGAAAAGACGCGTAGCCTTTGCTGCGCCATATCCTGGAAAAATAATACCTGTTGATATGTCAAAGGTAGGCGGCAAGTTGCTTTGCCAGAAAGATGCATTCCTTGCAGCAGCCCTTGGCACAAAATTAGGGATAGCATTCAACAAAAGACTTGGAACAGGATTTTTCGGCGGTGAGGGATTCATTCTTCAGAGCATTCATGGAGATGGAATGGTCTTTGTGCATGCCTGTGGTACAGTGATTAAAAAAGAATTGAACAATGAAACACTCAGGGTTGACACAGGCTGTCTTGTCGCCTTCACTCAAGGGGTAGAGTACAACATTGAAATGGTTGGCGGTCTTAAATCAATGTTTTTCGGAGGCGAAGGACTCTTTCTCGCCACACTCAGCGGAACAGGGACAGTCCTTTTGCAAAGCCTTCCCTTTTCTCGCATGGCCGACCGGATACTCTCACATGCACCGTCAGGAGGAGGGAGGCGTAAGGGTGAAGGATCAATTTTAGGAGGTTTAGGAAATATTTTAGATGGAGACTAAAAGCATCTATTATGCTCGATGCCTTGCCAAACGAATTTCCAATCTTGACACAGCAAGAGAACATGTCAGGGTAATAATTAAATATAAAAAAGTAATTGTAATCCATATTTCAAACGTTAGATATGTGGCTGCCATCAGTTCCAGTCCCTGAAAGGTTAACTCTTGGATAGAGATAACAGAGACTATAGCAGAATCTTTAATGAGGGAAATAAATTGCCCTGCCAAAGGCGGTAAAATTCGTTGTATTGCCTGGGGCAGAATAACATATCGCATTTGTTGTAATTTAGAGAATCCAAGCGCAGAGGCAGCTTCCCACTGGCCCCTTTCAATAGACTGTATTCCTGAACGGATAATCTCTGTAATATACGCTCCCTCAAAAATGGCGAGGGAAACAACAGCAGAGATAAAGGCGGAAAGGTAGGCAGGAGGGGCAAAGAGAATCGTAACAAATTGTCTCGTTCTTTCTGAACTGGAAAAAATGAAATCATCCACCCCTAAGGCAGGCATAATCTGATCGCTTACAAAAAAGTAAAAAATAAGAATCAAAACAAGGGGCGGCATATTACGTATTAACTCAACATATGAGCGGCCAATCAACCGGTAAAACAGGCTCTTACTTACCCTGAAAAGGCCCATGAGGGTGCCAAAAATTGCGGCAAGAATTGTTCCCCAGATACTCAAACGAATGGTTGTAAAAAGACCCTCCATAAGCAGGTTTGGTATCCACCTGTTATTCTCTTCATCGTAACGCCACATATACTGAGGTATTACATGCCAGTTCCATTTGTAATGAAGTCCAACCTTCAATCTATAGGCGATATAAATCCCAATACCAATAATGATAAGTATAAGGACAAGGTCAAGGGGTTTGATTTTTATCTTATTTTTTTTCAATAAAAAAATTTATCTTACAGGATTATTGTCCAACTAACAATATTCTATACCCCGGAAGGTTATAGATTGCGCTTTTTTCGATGAGCAATGGGCATCAAGAGCAAGGCGTGAAGGCTCGTAATAGCCAGCTATTGATAGCCTGAACAACGCAGATATTGATGTTCAGGGCCATTGAAAAATCGCAATTTGTGGCCTTCCGGGGTATAAATTGATGGATATAGCCTTCATAGAACTTAAGGTTGTATATTTATTTTATCAGCGATTCCCAATTACGGGTGTTAAACCAGTAATTATGCCGTTCCTGCAGCCAGCCCTCTTCTTCTACATTACGAATCCAGTTGTTAAAGTAATTTATTGTGTCAAAATCACCCTTGCGAACAGCAAAGCCTATGAGCTCCCTTGTAAATGCTTCAGTGAGGGCAAAAAGTCTGTCCGGATATTTCAGGGCCTGATATGCTGGCATAGGAAGGGACCCTACAACAGCATGAACATTGCCATTTAGAAGCTCTTGGTAGGCCTGGGCCTCATCCTCAAATTGATGTAATTTTGCCTTTGGCATATGCCTTTTAATTGCCGGAACTGATGATGAGCCAAGGCGGGCCGCAATAGTCACATCCGTACGGTTAAAATCCTTGTAACTCTTAAAGCCGGCAGCCAGGGTTTTATGGGCACAGATTGTTTGACCGCTATAATCATAGGGCACCGTAAAATTTACCTTCAGGTTACGATCAGGGCGGATAGTCATGCCTCCAATAATAACATCAAACTTTCCGGTAAGAAGTGCAGGGATAATTCCTGCCCATTTTGTTGGAACAACGCTGATCTTTACCCCTGTATCTCTTGCCAGCCTGGTTGCTATATCAATTTCAAAACCAATAAATTTACCGGTCTTATCCTTCATTGCCCAAGGAACAAATGTTGACATGCCAACACGTAAAACACCCCTCCTGAGCGCTCTCTCAATAGTGCTTTCCGCTGCTAATTGTTGTTGTATTTTTCCTGCAGCTGCAACAGTAGCAAACCCATATAGTATAACACTAATAATAAAAATCTGGGCCATCACTAAACTTATCTTTTTCATAATTTTCCTCCTTTCTTATATTCCTATATTAAATCTATTCGAAACTCAATAATATCAATACGCCACATATCAAGCAGGTATATCAATGTAATAATTCTATAATCTTTGTGGCTTAGCGCCCCTGGCCCAGACCTGGTTTTACAAAGTAGTTATTTGATATAAAATCCTTGAAAAATCAATAACCAATATACAATATCCCAATAATGTCGCGCCAGGGCAGGCTTTGTTGCAATATACCTGAGTTTTCTTAATATATAGCCCTGGCGTTAAGGTTTCATTCACCCCAAATCGTGACTATTCAACTATACGGATACGTTTTTCAATTATGTTTGCCATAGAGGACAGCACAACAGTAACAAAAAGATATATAGCAGCAACAGTGAACCATATTTCGAAGGTAAGAAAGGTCTCGCTTATAATTATCTGCCCCTCCATGGTTAAATCATAAATTGCTATTGTACTCACAAGGGCAGAGTCTTTAATCAATGATATTCCCTGATTGGTTAAAGGAGGGAGAATGCGTCTAATGGCCTGGGGGGAAACAACATACATGAATGCATTGAGTTTCCCCATGCCAAGGCTATAGGCCGCCTCCCACTGTCCTCTATTTATAGAGACAATCCCGGCCCTGAATATTTCTGAGGCATAGGCGCCTTCAAATAAACTTAGGGCTAAAACAGCTGACGAAAACCGACTTATATTAAGCGCAGGGGCTAACACAAAATACAGGAAAAACAACTGCACAAGCAGGGGTGTATTGCGGATAAGTTCAATGTAGCCTCGAGCAATTAGCCTGCCTACAATTGATTGTGACATTCGCAAGGCTGTAGTTGTCAATCCAATAACAAAGGCAAGCAAAAGGCTCCACCCGCTTATATGAAAGGTAATAATCAACCCACGGATAAGAGGCCCTATGATAAATTTTCCATTTTCAATGCTGACAATATATTTAGGTACCCGGTGCCATTGCCAGTGATACCCCATTCCCTCTGTTCCTTCATATATTAGCCATATTAAAGTTATCAAGAGCAACAGAAACTTAATTACATCTATCCATGGGGAATGCATGAAATAAAACCTGGTCCTGCCGGTATTATTGACAACATTTCGAATCATATTGTTTTTATCCAGATAAGAAAATTATCATTAGGGTAAAAAACTGAAAAAAAGGTAACAGTTCAGCCACTAAGGCACTAAGTCACGAAGGAAAGATATGAACTTCAAAATCTTACAAGAAAAAGGGGCAATAATTCCAAAAGAACTTTACAGATATTGCCTTTTCCTGTGCATAAGAAATAAT
>CAYSWP010000103.1:0-5374 GCA_964434795.1 uncultured Desulfobacteraceae bacterium
CTGAACCTGTGAACGGTTACTGATTTTTAAACCTACAGCTTATAGCGCAAAGATTGTACCAAAAAATAAGACCTAAAATTATAACTGCCGAGACAAAAATTGTCCTTGACCAAAAAACTGAAATTCCATATACTCCAACCAAAAAATAAAGTTACACCATACTGTATATATAAGCAACTTATTTAGCTAAAATATGAGACATATTTAATAATTAACAAAGGGAAATCATGATAGGCATATCAAAATTATATTGCGGGACAGTTGAAGCATCTGACCCTATAAGATACGGAAGGAAATCAAAAAACCTTCCAGCCCATCTTCTACAATTCTCCTCTGATAAAAAACCAGTCATAGTTTGGAATATAACAAGGGCATGTAATTTGAACTGTGTTCACTGCTATGCAAGGGCTGTTCATCATAGCGAGGAAAATGAATTGTCAACACAGGAAGGATTCACTCTTCTTGATGACCTCGCTGCATTCGGGGTTCCGGTTATCCTGTTCTCCGGTGGAGAACCTCTGGTGAGACCGGATTTAATTGAATTGGCCAACCACGCTGTAGGTAAGGGGATGAGGGCGGTTATTTCAACCAATGGCACCCTAATTGATAAGAAAAAGGCGATGGAGTTCAAAAAGGTAGGCATATCGTATGTTGGCATAAGCCTTGACGGACTGGAAAAGGTAAATGACCATTTCAGGGGAATGGATGGCGCCTTTAAAATGGCCCTTAAAGGCATAGATAATTGCCTCGAGGCAGGAATAAAGGTGGGCCTGAGATTTACCATAAACCAACCCAATGCATCTCAAGTTCCCGGCATCTTCAATCTTATGGAAGAAAGAGAGATAGAGAGGATATGTTTTTACCACCTCGTTTATTCAGGGCGGGGATCAGACCTTATAGATCAGGATCTTTCACATGAAGAAACCAGGGAAATAGTTGACCTAATTATTGATAAGACAAAGGACATGCATGACAGGGGAAAGATAAAAGAGGTCCTAACCGTTGATAACCATGCAGACGGACCTTATCTCTATATGAGGATGCTCAAGGAAAAAGACCCCCGGGCCTCAGAGGTCTTAAAACTGTTACAGATGAATGGCGGAAACAGTTCTGGAAATGGGATAGGCTGTGTAAGCTGGGATGGTGAGGTTTACGCAGATCAATTCTGGAGAGAGCACAGTTTAGGCAATATTCTCCACCGCCCATTCAGTCAAATATGGTCTGACGAGACAGATCCGTTTATCACAAAACTTAAAGATAAAAAGAGATATGTTAAAGGAAAATGCTCAAACTGCAAGTGGTTAGATATTTGCGGAGGCAACTTCCGGGCCAGGGGAGAATCTGTTAGCGGAGATATATGGGGAGTAGACCCGGCATGTTATCTTACTGATAAGGAGATAGGGATAGGCTAAAATGTTATCTAAAATAAAAACCTTTTTTATATCCTTTTTCTCTTCTTTGAAACTGACTATTGTACTTTTGCTTATTATAGCAATTGCATCAATTTTAGGAACAGTTATCCCGCAAGGTACCGGGATTGGCTCCCTGGGAAAATTAAGCCCCGGTGCTCTAAAAACATTTAAGTTTTTTCAGTTGTTTGATGTTTATCACTCCATATGGTTTCTTATGCTGATGGCTCTTTTGTCCCTTAACCTTATTGTGTGCTCATTAAAGAACGCTCCTGCCGCCTGGAAACGTTTCAGTATAATACCCTCTCCTGACAGGAGCAGGCCTTTTGAAAATCTTCCTTCAGACAGGATCCTGACAATAAAAAGGGGGAAAGATCAAGTAATAAGTAGTATAGAAAATTTTCTACTAAAAAAATATAAAAGGGTTAAAAAAAAAGAATCAGATGAAATCACCTTTTTGTATGGAGAAAAGGGGGCATTCTCGCATTTTGGTGTATATATTATTCACGCAAGCATTTTAGTCATTATTGCAGGTGTAATTGTTGGATCTTTAATGGGATTCGAGGGTGTAATGAATATACCTGAAGGAGAGTCCACCAACGCTGCACACCTAAGACGGCATAGCGAGGTCAAGAAATTTGACTTTACCGTTAAGTGTAACACTTTTTCCATTGAATACTATAGCAATGGGATGCCTAAGGAATACAGGTCAAACTTAAGCTTTATTAAAAACAACAAGGTGGCATTTCAGGGGCCTTTGCTGGTCAATCATCCAATAACTTTTCAGGACATAAGGTTCTATCAGGCAAATTATGGGCAAATTCCCGGGGGCAAGGCGCACATTGCCGTAACAAAAGATAATGAGCAGCCTAATATTTTGACGGCCGTACGCGAGGACTCATTTCATTTTAAAGAAGAAAATGCAACAATAACAATAAAAAAGATTGAGAAAGATTTTATGAATATGGGCCCAGCAGTTCTCATTGCAGCCCAAACACCTGATGTTAAGGTCAATTTCTGGGTATTTAAAAATATCAAAAGGCTTCAGTCAGTCATACCGGGGCTGTTTGAAAAGTTTCCTAAATTTAACCCTGGACGTTTCAAGCCTTTTAATTTTACACTTAACGAGATAGAAGATATGTATTATACGGGCATTCAACTGAGCCATGATCCAGGAGTCCCTATTGTGGCGGCAGGTTCTTTTATTATTATCTTTGGGATTTTTATCACCTTCTTTTCTTCACATAGAAAGATATGGATAAGGGTTCAAGATATGGAAGAAAAAATCAAGATATCTGTTGCAGGAACAAGTAGCAAAGACCCGGTTGCCCTGCAACGTGAGATAGGATACATATTAAAAAACATAAAAAATGAATTAGGTGAAGCATGATAATTAATACTGTAATACTTAGCTGGGTAACCTTTATATATTTTTTATCGGCTATTTTCTATACCCTGAAGATGGTTACAGGAAGAAATTTCCCAGGCATCATTGCAACATATATTTCTCTCTTTGGCCTCATTGTCCAAACCATAGCATTAATATTGCGCTGGATTGAGTCATACAGGCTGGGGATAGGACATGCGCCCCTTTCCAATCTTTATGAGTCCCTCATATTTTTTGCATGGGTTATAGTGCTGCTTTATTTAATTATAGAATGGCGGATTAAAAGTAGAAATCTTGGCGCATTTATTATTCCCTTTGCATTTATCTCCATGGCATACGCCTCTTTTTCACCAGACGTAAAGAGCCGGATACAGCCATTGATTCCTGCCCTCCAGAGCAACTGGCTTATAAGCCATGTAATCACCAGTTTTTTAGGATATGCCGCATTTACAATTGCATTCGGCCTTGCACTAATGTACTTTCTAAAGGGGCGTGAAAAGTCAACAAGTCCGGGCTTTTTTTTCAAAATGTTGCCAGGCAAGGATATCTTAGACGAGCTTTCCTATCAAAGCATTGTTATGGGGTTTATTTTTTTAACCCTGGGCATAATTACAGGCTCTGTCTGGGCTTACTCTGCATGGGGGTCATATTGGAGCTGGGACCCTAAAGAGACATGGTCTTTAATAACATGGCTGATCTACGCCACAATACTCCATTCCAGGTTTGTCAGAGGGTGGAGGGGCAGAAGAATGGCTATAATGAGTATAATAGGATTTGCCTCTGTGCTTTTTACATATTTTGGGGTTAATTACCTACCAGGTCTTCACAGCTACTTTTAAATATTGAATTATGATCAAATCAATAATAATCTGGATATTTTTAGTTGTTCATACCCTCATGTGGGCATCCTTTGGCATCCTTCTATCCCTTTTCACCAAAAATGATAAAACAATACATCTTTATATAGCTGTCCCATGGTCAAAGATTATCCTATGGGTTACTAACGTAACTGTCGAGATAAGCGGCCTTAATAATCTTGATAAGGATAAATCCTGTATCTACATTCCAAACCATCTCAGTTTTTTTGATATTTTTTCCCTTCTTGCACATCTACCGGTTAACTTTAAATTCATCCTTAAAGAAGAGCTTATGAGGCTGCCGGTTTTTAACTGGGCGGTCAAAAGGGCAGGTTATATAAGCATTGACCGCTCTTCCCCCTCAAAGGCCAGGCGTAGTTTTAAGCAGGCAGTAAAGATGATTCAATCTGGGGGATCGTTAGTAATATTTGCTGAAGGCACAAGAAGCAAGAGCGGTAGCCTGCAGCCATTAAAAAAAGGGGCCTTCCAATTAGCTATATCATCTAGTTCGCCTATTGTACCAATAGCAATTAAGGGCAGCAACGATGTCATGAAAAAGGGGGATTTTAAGATAAAAAGCGGATTGATTAAGATTCAAGTCGGCCAGCCGATTTCAACAACAGGGTATAAGTTAAAATCAATGCCGGAGCTAATTGAAAGGGTTACAGCAACTTTACGTGAAATGCTCGAAGAAAGAAATTGATGGAAAATTTTTACGGGTTTGTCAACTTTAACAAGCACCTAATAGCTTCTATCAACTATAAACCGATTTAACTTCAAAAGTGAATCCTTTGCTTGGGAATCCGGGAAAATGACAAGACTGGACTCTGCCATTTGTGCATAATGTTGAGCTTCTTCACGGCATTTACTAATAATTCCGTTGCTATTAACAAGTTCTATAAATCTCATATAGTTTTTCTTTGATGTCTTTGTGCTTTTAAACAAATCCTGCAGGCCATCTCTTTCTTTTTTTTCCAAATCGACCAGTAAGTATATTAATGGAAGGGTGACCTTCCCTTCCCTTATATCATTCCCTGCTGGTTTTCCTGTTTCTTTCGTTGTAGAAATGTAATCAAATAAATCATCTATAATCTGGAAGGCAATTCCCATATTGATGCCAAAGGTCTTTAAGGACTTGATATTTTCTTCTTTTTCTCCTGCCAGTATTCCTCCACATGCACAGGCCGCTGAAATAAGCTCGGCTGTTTTCCAGGTAATTATATCCAGATACTCCCTTTTTGTCATATCCAGGTTATAGGTATTGACAAGTTCCAGCGCCTGCCCTTCCGACATCTTAATAGCTGCATCTGAAATGATCCTTAAAAGTTTAAAGTGCTGTTTATCTATGGCTATTCTGGAGGATCTTGCGAAAAGAAAATCACCTACCAATACAGCTGCAGAATTGCCCCAAATTTTATTAGCGGATGATTTTCCCCTTCTTATAAACGCATTATCAAGCACATCATCATGCAACAGGCTCGCCACGTGAACGCACTCAAATATTGTAGAAAGTGAGTACAGGTCACCTTCATTGTAATTACAGAGCTCACAAGATAAAATAAAAAAAAGGGGTCTTAACTTTTTACCCCTCCCAAGGAGACTATGGCGGCCTACCTCCCCTATTAAAGATACGTTAGTTTCAAATATTTTTCCAAGTTCTTCATCAATTTTCAAAAAATAAGGGGAAAACTGATCCAAGAATTTTGAATCATCTCTCATTC
>CAYSWP010000104.1:0-2839 GCA_964434795.1 uncultured Desulfobacteraceae bacterium
CCTCATTTCATGGGGTGCAGATAACATTAAGTATTCTGCCCGGAAAAATTTAAAGGTTATTCTCTCATGGCAATACCATAAAAGATACACGGTTCTGCTTACCTTTGTATAGTGAAACAAACAGGGATGCCTTATACACTCTAAGGCTATGTGTGTTGCGGCCATTCAAAAAGAGATTCTCCTGTCCTTTTATAGTGGTAGAGGTACCAGAATGTCATTGCTTCAAAAAATTTCCTGCTTTCCATTAATTTTATGGCTTACCTTTTTAATTCCACTTCAGGTGGATGCAAAAACCATGTTCGTTGGTTTCAAAAAGGCTGATAAGGAATGTAAAATTCCCGAGGGATGGAAAGAAATTACATATTTTCGAACCAGAAAAAATAAGATGTCTTTGTCTAAAGATGGTGTAAGGACGACCCTTGAAGTAAAAAGCATGGGCAGCGCCTCTGCCATAATGAAAAGACTCAACGTAGACCTTAGTTCTTTTCCTGTCCTTGTATGGCGCTGGAAAATAAACAGGGTTTCAGGCATGGCAATAGAAAATCAGAACGACAGAAATGACTCTGCCGCAAGAATCAGGGTGATTTCAGGTAATGAGCAAACAAAAATCCCCATTAAATCTCCTGGGATCTCAAAACTATTCGAAAAGTTTGGATTCCACCTTGGAGAATTTGAACCAAAGGGTCTGAAAATTGATTATATATGGGGGAACACCATGCCCCAGGGAAATGTTATAGACTATCCGAAGTCAACTAACCATAAGGTTGTTATTATTGAAAGCGGAAACAATAAGGCCAACAAGTGGGTATGGGAAAAACGCAATATAGCAGAAGACTTCCGTAAATTTTTTAATTCCTCTCCATCAAACTTAACAGGGATTGTCGTGCTTACAGATACTGACCAGACGAATAACGGTGTTACCGCCTGGTACAGCAGCATAATTATGATGAGCGAGTAGTTTCGTTAAATTAAGCACCGTCCAGTCCATGATGCTCTGCCTTTACATACCATGATGCCGGGTCAGTAAAAAACTCCTCTGTCTCCTTTAAAGACACATAATGTTCGTGCTCAATGTTAGCAAGAAGATTAAAAAATTCCTTCTCCCTCTCACCTGAAACCTCATCCCTTAGCTTAGCGTAAAAGGATGCGCCCTTTGCCTCGAAATCTATTGCCGTCTTTATAGCCTTTAAATCATCATCGTCCCCTTTGGCCTTTTTATCTATATTATCCAATACATCTCTCATTACATCCTTTATAACGGTATCTTTTACCTTTAGGGGAACTGTCTCAGGCCATTTCTCGTTTAATTCCCATTTTTTATGGAGCTCCTTTAACCTCTCATAATGCTCCAGTTCTTCATCTGCTATTTGTTTAAACATGGCCTTGCCAAGGGGATTACTGGTTCTTTCTGCGTTTTTTAAATAAAATTCACGTTCCGTCATCTCGTTGTTTAAGGCTACCTCAATCGCTTTCAATCTTTCTTTTTCATCCATGATTAATCTGCCTCCTAAAAAATAAGTCAATTTTCAATAAATTTGCAAAACCTGAAACTAATGTATTGCTTATTTTTCTATCACAGACTAAATAAAGCTGTCAAGCCTTCAGGTTAATTTCCAGCAATTCTGACAATCTCGTAAAATGTCGAAAAATTCTCTTTTCCGTTATTCCGGCGAAAGCCGGAATCCAGTAAATTCAATACGTTCCGAATACCGAATCGGGCCTGCCCCGTACCTGATACGGGGTCCGGCATGATGATTTCGAGACTTTTTACGAGATTGCCAGAATTGCTGGAATTCCTATAAAGGCCTTGACCAATCAATCTATCTGACTTATATTTAAGCGTTTTTAGAGCAATAACCACACAATAAATACAGATAGAGAAATATATGAACTACAAAAAGCTTAAAAAAATGATGAGAAATGCCGGTCATTACAATGATTTTAACAAGTTAAAGAAAGAGTACGCCGACCACTACGGCATTAAACTGAAAAATGAAAAGGACATTGCAGGAATAAAGAAGGCAGGAAGACTTGCCATTGAAACCCTTGACCTTGTAGAAAATCACATAAAACCTGGAATTTCAACTAATTACATAAATTCCCTCGTGGAGGAGTTTACCAATAAAAATAATGCTATATCTGCCCCATTAAACTATAACGGCTTTCCTAAAAGTGTATGCACATCAATTAATAATGTAATATGCCACGGCATACCGGATGAAACAGTGCTTAAGGACGGTGATATTGTAAATGTTGATGTAACCCCAATACTTGAAGGGTACTACGCAGATACTAATAAAACATTTTTTGTTGGCTCCCCAGACAAGGATACGGAAAAAATAGTATCAGTGGCAAGGGAATGTCTTAACCGGGGGATTCTCATGGTCAGGCCAGGGAATAAAATTGGTGACATTGGCCACGCCATTCAGAGATATGCGGAGGGCCGTGGTTGCTCAGTTGTAAGGGAGTATATTGGTCATGGCGTAGGTTTCGATTTTCATGAACCTCCCCAGGTTCCCCATTTTGGCCATAGAGGACAGGGCATTACATTAGTCCCTGGAATGGTATTTACCATAGAACCAATGATAAACCTTGGAAAAAATAATCTTCATGTTCTTTCAGATAACTGGACTGTCGTTACAGACGACGGGAGTCTTTCCGCACAATTTGAGCAGACAATGGTTGTAACAGATGAAGGATATGAGATACTTACACCATTTGATCTATCCTAACCCGGATAAACCGGAAAAGTGCCTAAAGTGAGCTAAAGTTTGAAGTGAGCTAAAGTTAATGAATCGCTTCGCTCCATCTGTTTAACAAAATAGTAAAAATCCTTAAC
>CAYSWP010000104.1:2939-5341 GCA_964434795.1 uncultured Desulfobacteraceae bacterium
ATTTTAGTTTTAAATTTTCTTCGAGTTTTTAACGCAAATTTATTTGTAATGTGCTAATGTTCATCCCTATCATCCCACCGGTCATCAAGCACCTTAAACTCGATCCTTTTGTGCCTTGCCTCATCATCGGCGATCTTTTTTTCCTTAAGGGTAAGGCTAAGATAACAGGCAGCGCAAAGGCCTGTCTTGTTTACACACATTTTCACCTTTTTGCAGATTATACATTTCCTTTGTTCTATTCCCGTGGCCACTCTCCTGCTGTTTTTAAGAATGGCTATAGTGTTGCCCTCTTCCCTCTTTGCCTTGATTATAGGCCCAAGCTTTATCAGCTTGTTATTATCTTCGTTTTTGTCGTTCACTTTGATATTTTATTGATTTATTTTAAGAATTATAACACTTTTTTAACAAAATCCAAACATATATTAAGAAAACTAAGAAAACAATGATAACTGCCTGTCTTCAAGGCCCTTTTCCTTTACCTTCCTCTCCCCCCGTTCAATTAGCTCCTCTTTAATATTATTCAGAAAAGGAGATTGGGGCAGGTTAAAATAACGGTTATAAAGCCTTCTCTTCCCTGCAAATGATAAAAAAAGCGCCTTTTTAGCCCTTGTCATGCCGACGTAAAGTAATTTTCTCTCCTCTTCCATGTTGCAACCATCCTTTCCAAAGAGCGTAAAGGGCAGGATGCCTTCTTCACAACCTATTATAAAAACACAGGAAAACTCCAGACCCTTAGCCGCATGTATGCTCATGAGGGCAATCTGCTCTGCTGATTTATTATATGTATCAACAGGGTCGCCCATCTGCAGCCTTGCTAAAAAAAGGGAAAGATTACCGCCGAATTCACCGGCGATTGAGATTAGTCTTTCAATCTCATCTTTATGGGACTTCATTATTCCAGGAAGATAAACCTGCGCTACTTTCATGATATAATCCTCTACAGACTGCAAGGCCTTATCATTTCGTATTTCCATAATGGATGCCATAGACGGCGCCCCTCTCAGGTTATCTCTTAGCCGTTTAAGTATCAATTCATGGCCAGGCTCCTCTATAAGTTTTAGTGTGTCTATAATTGTGCTGACCGGTTTATTTCTATAAAAGGGTTCTTCCCCGATAAGTTGAGAGGGCATGCCATGGTCATTCAAGGCTTTAATAATATCCGGGGCCATTTTTGATATCCTGAACAATATGGCAAAATCAGAAAAAGATAACGGATGATCCTCATTTCCATCAGAAACCTCGCTGTCAATGGAAAAAAATCTGACACCTCCAATTAATCTCTCTATAGTCCTGGCCACAAATTCCGCCTCACTTTTTGCCGTTGAACAGCTCTCAATATGAACTGATACACCATCCTCTAATCCATTGAGGAATTCGTCTTTTCCATTAGCGTTAACTACCTGAGCGGAGGCCTGGAGTATCTTGCCCGGGCACCTGTAGGATGTTGAAAGCCTGTAAATGGATGCTGATGGATAATCATCCCTGAACCTCTGAATAAAAGAGGAATCAGCTCCACGGAACCCATATATTGCCTGGTCAGGATCACCAATGGCAAAAATATTTGAATCATCATTCGGAGAAAGAAGTCTTATGAGGCGGTACTGGGCGTTATTTATATCCTGGTATTCGTCTATGCATATCCACTGGAATCTATGGCGGACTGCTGCCGCCTTATCACTGTATTCTTCAAGAAGCCGTGCAGCATAAACAACAAGGTCGTCAATATCAAAGGCATTCCCTGTCATCAGCATGTCTTCGTACAGGGCAAAGGGTCCGGCAAGGTCATTATCCACATCCTGAGGGGTCTGCATCCTGTTTTTTGCAAGGCTTATGGCATTTGATATCCGCTTCAGGTCTTTATCCTTTAAATTAGCCGTTGATTTTAATATATCTAATCTTTCATCCTCTCCAAATATCAGGAACTCTGGTGACCTCCCAAACACAGGGGCATGCTCCCTTAATAGAGACATACCAAAGGAATGAAAGGTGGTTACAGTAATCTTGCCTGCTGTTTTTTCATTACCAACGGCATAGCCTATCCTCTTTCTCATCTCGTCCGCCGCCTTATTGGTAAATGTAACAGCCAGGATATTGGCAGGCTTTATACCCCTGTCCTTTACGAGGTTAGTCACCCTGCTTGTCAACACCAATGTCTTACCTGTGCCGGGTCCTGACAGGATAAGACAGGGTCCCTTATAGTGCCTCACCGCCTTTTCCTGTATGTCATTCATTTTTATATCATGGGAACTCTCACTTGACCTTTCAACCTGGTTCGTTTTATTAAAGGGTTTTGAATCTTTCTCTCTCTGCCCGTAAAGATTCTCTGGTGCTTTGCTCTTTTTCCTCGGACCCTCGTGCGATTGGTCAAAAAGGGACATCTGAGACAAGAGGGAATTTACCTC
>CAYSWP010000105.1:0-5266 GCA_964434795.1 uncultured Desulfobacteraceae bacterium
CTAACGGCTAACCGCACAGGTTGAAAAGTTTCAATTGCTGAAAAAAATCGTGATGTAAGTTAGCGAAACAAAAAAATAGGTTAAATAAAATGGAACCAAAGAAAATCTATGAATTGCTTCGGGAAAAAATTATTTGGCTTAACTTAATGCCGGAGAGTTACCTTAATCTAAGTGAGCTGGCAGGGTCCTTTAAAGTAAGCCGTACCCCGGTTAAGGAGGCCTTGATTTTTTTACAGGCAGATGGATGGGTTTTGCGCCACGGCCAGCATTTTATGGTTACCCCACTCAGTCTGGGACGTATAAAGGAAATTACCGAAATACGTGCCATCTTGGAAATTCAGGCCAATTTATGGGCAATGGAGCGTATAAGTTCTGAAGAATTGGCTGCACTGAATAAATTAAGGGAAGAGATCGAGGGGCTTGGTGATGCGCCATCAAACAGGCAGTTGGTTGAACTCGATTTCAGATTCCACCGAGGTCTTTATCACGCCACTAAAAATAGTCAACTGGCCCAATCACTGGATCGATTGCTCAGTCACTACCTCCGCTTCTGGTTGTCTATACCGAGAGAGATTGAACCAAAATCTTTTTTTAAGGAGACGGTGGAGATCATTCAGGCCGTTGAAGCAAAAGATAATGTCAGGGTTAGAGAGGCCAGCACAGAGCATATCAAAAAGTCAATAGATGAGATTATGGGCACTTTTTAGAGAAAGAATACTCCCATCCTCTCTTCTTATCATCGCTTTCAGCTTCTTGTATATATTGAATGGACCGGTCTATAAGTTTTGTATAAAAAAAGTATTTGACATGAATAGCCCATAGATTTATTCTGTATGCAGGATAAATATTTTATGATATGAGATGTATTCAGCCTAAGGGCAAACAGTTCAATCTCTTAAGGGCTGAAGGAGGCCTTAAACTAAAACGGCGTAAATTGTTGTTATTTAAGAAGGGATTCAAATGAAAGGAGGGTTAGTGAATGGAAATTTTGAACTGGAAAGATATTGAGGAAACTAAGGTAAAGGAAATTGCCTATAAAGGAAAGATGAACAATGTAAAAGGAATTAGCCTGCGATGGCTTTCCAAGTCTGGTGAGGATAATATGGGTCTTCCTGAATATGGTCTAAGGTTTTTCACGGCACAGCCTAAAGGAGAAATTCCTATACACAGCCATTTTTATATCCAGACTATGTATATCCTGAGCGGTCAGTTTGAGTGCTGGAGTTTCGACGGGGAGACAAATGAGCTAATTGAGAAACGTACCTGCGACCCAGGTGATTCTATATACATTCCCAGCATGGAGCCTCATGGCATGAGAAATCTGAGCGATACAGAGGAGGCTACCTTTTTATGCTGTATCTGCAATGTATATGAAAATAAAAACATTTAACATGGAGCTTGTATACAATGAAAACGGCTAAGCGTTTGAATGACTTTGAGGCCTACCTTGGGACGGCCATGAATTTGATCCTTACAAGGATGAAGGAAGAAGGCAAGGATGTTATAAACCTTGGACTGGGTGACCCGGACGTCCAGCCAACTGAAAATCAGAGGAAAGTACTGTCTGATGCATGCATGGATAAGAAGAATCATCACTATCCCAGCTTTTATTCACCTATGCCTCTAAAAAATGCTGTTTCAACTTGGTACCAGCGTCGCTTTGGCGTGACCTGTGACCCGGAAACAGAAGTTTTGCCGCTTTTAGGGGCGGCAGAAGGGCTATTTCACATACACACCTGTCTGCTTGATATTGGTGATACCGCATTGGTACCGGATCCATGCTATCCATCCTATATTGCAGGTGTTAAAATAGCTGGTGGAGTTATCGAATCCGTGCCTTTGCTTAAGGAAAATAATTTTCTTCCTGATCTGGATTCGATCCACCCGAAAATTGCCCAGAGGGCACAGATGATATGGGTAAATTATCCGAATAATCCAACTTCAGCCATTGCAACAGGGGAGTTTTATAAAAATCTTATAGAGTGGGCTCACAGGTACGATGTTGCAGTTATTTCAGATAATCCATACTCTGAAATCTGCTTTGATGGCTACAATGCACCAAGTTTTCTTCAGTTTGATGGAGCCAAGGAAGTGGGTGTGGAATTAAATTCCCTTTCTAAGGCCTATAATTCTTGTGGCTGGCGTGCAGGCATGATGCTGGGCAATAAAGATATTATTGCAGGAATGAACAAGATTAAATCTCATTCCGACAGGGGTATGTTTTATCCTCTCCAGGTGGCGGCTACCGCGGCCTTAAATGGTGATACGGATTTTATGAATGAGCGCAACAAGCAGTATGCTGAACGTAGAGATGTGGCTGTGAAGCGCCTCTCGGAGATGGGCTTTGAGTTGGAAAACCCCAAGGCAACCTTTTATGTTTGGGCTGGAATTCCAAAGGGCGCTAATAGCTCAAGGGACTGGTGCTTTAAGGTGCTGGATGAGGCCTCTATCTGGATGATACCTGGCTCCATGTATGGGAAACACGGAGAAGGATATTTTCGTATTGCCTTGACGCATCCAGCCGATCGTCTTGAGGAGGCTATGGATAGGCTAAAGAAATTTTTGGCTTAAATTTAATTGAAGTATTGTCGTTATCCTTTTTTGTAACTGTTTAGGTAGCCACAAAGGCATAAAGCCACACTTGCCCGCCGGAAGTATGGCGGGAAGGATAGATATATGTTTTTACCTCTTGTCTAAAAAGATGCAGTTTTTGACTTTAAATTACCCCCTTCTTTCTGCGTGAGTTCACGTATAATAAGGGAATAAAAAGGGTCATCAAAAGATAATTTCATAATCTTCGTGACTTGGTGTCCCTGGCCCAGACCTGGTTTGTAATGCTTAGTCTACATTGTTTAAGCTCGAAAAATATTACAGAGATTGCAACGTACACAAATATATCGCGCCAGGGCGGGCTTGGTGGCAAAATACCTGAGCAATTACCTTTTACTGACAAATAACGGAAAGGGCGTTTGGAAGTATATCAATGGTGACCGGCAGATATCCCGGTTGTTCACCGTCTACATCTAAAAGAACCTGCTGGTCCGAATATGCTTCTACTCTCTTGCAAGTAAATGTGTTTACCTTTTTTATCTGATAAATTTTGCCATTATAGAGTTTAGGCAGATTTATAAATACCTCTGGGAGAGTCAGATTTCCAATGACAGTCACATGAAATAACCCATCGTCAATCCTTGCGGCAGGGGCTACGTGCATGCCTCCTCCATGATACCGGCCGTTTGCAATTGCAATATTCCAGATTATAACGTTGTTCTCAAAACTGTTATCCGCCTTGAGGTGTATCTGCTTTTTGTTATAAATCAGAATAGAGATTACAGTAGCCCAGATAAAGGAAATAAAACCACCAAATACCTTTGTGGTTCTATTGACTCGTTCATCTACCTCGCCGCCTAAACCAAAGCTAATTACATTATGGAAATACTTGCAGGAGGTATTGCCTTCATGATCTACGTATTGAAGCCGTCCTAAATCTATGGGACGGATATGGGGATTTGCAATTAGTTCCAGCAGCCTGTGTATATCAACAGGGATGGGCACAGTTTTTATAAAATCGCATCCTGTTCCGCGAGGGATGAATGCAAGAATAGCCTTAGTCCGAACAGGGCCATTTTTCCCCATGAAGCCATTTACAACCTCATTAAGAGTGCCGTCTCCTCCAACACATACAACTATATCTGCCCCTTCAAGGAGAGTTTTATGGGTAAGTTTGGTGGCATCTCCCGGCTTACCTGTAATAAAGGACTGAAAAGGACCTAATCTGTCTCTTGCCAGGGATTTGATGCGGGGCCATTCTCTGCCTGTGGATCCCATTGCTGCATTGGGATTAACGATGAAGGAAATCTTTTTTGAGGCCATGATCAGTTATTGGATTTTTTAGTCTGCAAGGGCTTGTATTTACATATCCCGTATAACCTTTAACAGATCTAATGCGGTTATAATGCCCGTTAGTTTTTTTTCACGAGTCACAAAAACTCGATGTATATGGCCTTTTATCATGTAATCTGCAACCTGCTGGACACTTACGCTTTCATCGACATCAAAGATCATCAGTGTCATTATATCCTGGACTGTAACCATTTTGTCATTCTCTATGCGAAAAGAAGAGATATCCTCCTGTGAGTAATCATAATCTAATTCGTTAATATAGTACCCATGGGGGGTTGCAGATTTTGGGTCTTGCACAGGAAAGCTTTCATTCCGGACAATATCTGTCAGGGAAACAACGCCTATCAGTTTTCCAGAATCTGATATAACAGGTGCCCCTGAAATAAAATTTTCAATAAGGAAATTAGCGAGGCGATCTATATGCCAATCCGTTTTTACAGGTAGGACTTTCCGTTGCATTACGTCTTTTGCTGTTAAATTTTTCATGATTTTTTCTCTGTTTTGCCAAAGTTAGGGTTTTTAGATCAGACAAACTATGGACAATAAATAAAATTACTCCTTTTCCAGTTCATCTTCAAGGTGCTGTTCAGCATTCCTTAAAGATAAATCATAATATCGAAATAGCAGTATAGTAAAATTAGACCATAGTATGATGGAAAGTAATGAGATAGCGGCTGATATAAAAATATTGCCTATAGAAAGTTTATTAATAATAATCTGAATTGAAAGTTCAAATATCAGGAGGATTCCGGAAAGCAAAAAACAGCTTCCTATGATCTGCCATGTAAATACCTTGGCAATATCATTGCTGTTAATAAGTGCTTTTTTTGGATTAAACTTATTAATGACAACGCTATATTCTGCTAATGATAGTCTTGCAAACGCAATAAATCCTGGAATTATAAATGCAAAAAGTCCTGCAATTATGATTACCGTGCTAATAATATTTACTATAATTAGGTCACCCCAGCGGCTCAAGCTGACTGAGAGGCATTCTTTAATGCTGCACTGCTCATCAGCAACTATCTTATAGATAAGGTATATAAGACCTCCTGTGTAAATAGGCTGATAAAGATATCCGACAATTATGGAAAGATATTGGATAGTCATTGGGTAGGATACAGTGGTGCTGTAATATAATAGAAAAATTTCTAAAACTATAAATGGCAGGGTAGATATAATTAAGAATTTTCCTATTAAAAGAAAATGAGCCTTAAAAAAGGCAAAAGTTTCAAATAAACGTTTTATCGATGGATTATTCATAAGTGTATTAATAAGCGTGTTTTCCATAATGTCCAGTGTTTAAAATAAGGTTCTTCTCCAATTTAGTTGGAGAAGAGGGTCCAAGGATTCCAGGGGTCAA
>CAYSWP010000106.1:0-5144 GCA_964434795.1 uncultured Desulfobacteraceae bacterium
GATGAGAATACAACCTTTGAATCCTGAACCTTTGAACCCGTGAACGGTTACAAATCCTTCAAAAAACTGCCTTCTATCTGGTCACTTTTAAACATTCCCATCCAACGAATTTCATAAAAAGCCCTCCACCACAATATAATGCAGGCATTTTGTGCTTGACCCACAATGATAAATTTTCTATGCTCCTTTCCACAAAAAGGGAGTTCTTGTCAATTTTTTTAATGGTAGTCAGGCTTATTTACCTCAGTATCAGTTCTTTATCATTTTTTTGACCACGCTTGACTTGAAGGAAAACTTAATGCATTACAATGACTATCATGATGTGATCAAACAAAATTTGCATCCAGTCACAAACGCCAATCGGTTTGTCAGTATTACTGATAGAGCAGATACTTCTGATTTGCCAAAGGATGCTTGGGGGCCATTATTAGCCAATCCTTATGTCCAAAGTTGGGGAGAAATACTCCTCAATAAGGGCCCCCTAGAAATTGCTCTTTATCCGATGTTGTTGCATGAATTACGCCCCAAAACCATTATTGAACTGGGTGCGTTTAACGGGGGAAGCGCGGTTTGGTTGGCAGATCACTTGGACATCTTCAAAATAGAATGTGCCATTTACTCGTTGGATATTGATATTTCCCTAGTTCACGATAAAGCGAAGGCTGATAAGCGGATTCATTTTATCCAAGGTGATTGTAACGATTTAAGCCCAACCCTTTCTCATGAACTGCTTGCCACACTTCCTCACCCTTGGTTAGTGATAGAAGATGCCCATGTCAATCTGACCGGGGTCTTGGAATATTTTCATAATAATGGTCTTCAAAGCGAAGATTATCTGATCGTGGAAGACACCAACCAATTTATGTGGGACTATTGGCGTGATCATTGGGATGACAAAGAGGAAATTGAAAAAGGTTATCAGAAGATGATTGATTTAAGAAATTGGTTGATGTCTCACTCAAATGAGTATTTAATTGATACTCACTATCAAGATATGTACGGTAAAAACGGCTCAAAGTGCTGGAATTCTATTTTGAAAAGAGTCGAATCGGAGATGTAGAGGACTGTTAAGAGAAATTGTTAGTTAGATGGAGTGTGGGTCCAAGTTGGGTTGCTGAGCACGAAGACTCTTTTCAACCTGAGAAGAGGCAATATCGCAAAATTCCGCAGAAAAACCACTTTGCTGAACGAAAAATCAATAGGACTTGGGGTCAATGAGGACTTGGGATAAAAGCTTGAATAGTAAATAAGATGCCACCACAATTCACTATTCAAGCTTTTATCCTCGTGTTCCATGTCAGTATTTCGTCAGCAAATAAAATGCCGGACGTTTTGCAGACTTCTCAATGAATCATTGTCATCCATTTTGATAATACATTTATCATGGCCCAGATACAATCCAGAGGCAGGTGTTTTGATATAGTGGCATCAAAATTTACATTTACCTCTGCAGGAAATTCGTCATCTTTTTCCCAAAGGATAAGAGTCACCGGCACCCTTGGGAATACCGGTAAACAAATGGCTGCATCTCCTAATTTTTTCACCTCGCCCTTAAGCTTTTTTCCCTTTGATAAAAATGATTGCTTGTCCTCACCGAATTTTTCCTCTATAGGAACTGTATTAAGAGCATGGGGTCCTCTAAAGAATGCCTCTCCTCCTATAATTTGTTTTTCATTTACCATTTTCCCACTTATAGCTACTGGATAGGATCTCAATAAATAGGTTAGTATTATTAAATCCAATTCAAAGGACTTTATTGTTGGTATAAAATTATATAGAGGCGTAATATTTCTTTTGCCTGGCATAACCTGAAATACCTGATTCAGGAATGGCAAGGAAAAGCCTTTTTTATGTTCGTATCTTGCCAGGGAATTAGTACAAATTTTTTCTGGGTTCTTATTCTCCAATTCATCCCATATGAATGGGTGGGGCTCAAAGGCGTCTCCATCCCATTTTCTATTGCAGGATTTTTTTCTTTTAGACATATTTATATCCTGTTGTAAAGTCTTTAAATCCATAAAAGGTAGTTTATAAGGGTACTTATAAGGGCCTCAAGTTTAGCTTTCCAATATCTTTTAGATTTGTTACTATAATTGGTCTGTAAAGATAAATCCAATACATGAACCTGAAAAAGTTGAGTGGTGTTTAACTTACTCCTGATATTCAAAAACCGCCCCTGAACACCATCCATTTAACAAATAAGGAGCTCGGCTAATATTAAACAAGGGTTCAAGAAAAAATAAGTTTGTAATTTCAGATGTCGAGGCGCCCGTCCGGCAAGGCGTGGGAACGCAGGAATATAAGTATATTCCGAGTTTCCACAACGCAGCCGGAAGGGATGTATCGGCGCCTGAAATGTGAAGTTATTTTTGAGTGAGCCCTAAGGAGGCATAATTGTATCACGACCTGGATCCATCCTACCAGCTCTTGAAACAGAAAAAAGAGGATTATATTGCCTATAAATTTAAGAACAAGGAGGCAATGGCTATCTTCGCCTTTTATGATCTGGTTCAGGAATTTACCTCTATGAACCATCTTTATAGAATAGCAGTTGCCGTTACACATTTCTTTTTTGATCATGAGAGCTGTATTTACACAATCAGGGCTGAAGATGAAGCCCTTATGATGCAGTGCTGCACTTCTGAGGGTCTTTTGGATTCTCCTGAAGTAGCCAGGCCGGATATTATAGTTAATCAAAGCCCCTACAGGTCAGGGAATTCATTTATCTTCCCTATAATTGGTAAAAGCATTTCGAGCGATAAGGTGCCCCTGTTCCTTGATAATCAAATTTTAGGAATGTTAGAGATATACCCCATAGAGAGAATGACTGACCACAAATATCTCTTTTTCCAGAAGTATGCAAACAGGATCGGTTATAACATGCATAATAAGATTGTTTTTAACCAAAATATAGAACATATCCGTTTTATTAATCAGCTTGTTGCAGACATTGAGCATAATGTCATTACACCCAATTTATATTATAAGGCATTTTTGATAAATATGAAAAAAAACCTGAAAAGGCATTTTTCAGAATTAGAAAAAATCAATGCTGCACTTTCCGAAAGCTATGATCAAGAAACTAACCTATTAAAAGATAATATTGCTCAGAAAATTGATAATCTCCATAACGTTCATCATAATATGGCGGATAAAATCAAGGAATTTGAAAGCCGCTTTAATCATTTAAGCCTGTTCCTTGAAACACTCTTTCGGGGAGAACATTTTAAGGCAGGAGGTTACGTACTCAAAAGACGATCGTACAATCTTTTGACAGATGTATTTTTACCAGAGCTTGAGTATTATAGAAAAAGATTAACAGATAAGGAAATAGAAGTAATAGCGCATTCTCAAGTGCCCTCAGAGGAAGACTTGACCCTCCTTGTTGATTTAGGCCTTACTGCCCAGGTATTCGCTAACCTGCTTTCTAATGCCTTGAAATACTGCAAACCTATTCTGTTTAAAAACGGCAAATACAGAAAATATATCTCTTACAGAATTGACTTGATTGGCAAGGAATCCGATGATATTCAGAATGCAATTAAGTTTACTCTTTTTAGCACTGGAAAACCTATTACTACAAAAGAGGCCTTACTTATTTTTGAAGATGGATATAAAGCATCCAGTAATAATACAGAGGATGGAGAGGGGCACGGGCTTTACTTTGTTCATAATATTGTCCATATCCAGGGAGGGTTCACCGGCTGCAGACCGAGAGAGAATGGGAATGATTTCTATATAACACTTCCTAAGAACATAGACAGTTTTAATGTAGGTGTATAAAATATATGCTAACACTAATTAAAATATTATCAGTATTATAATTATGCTTCCTGTTATCGCCATAGTCGGACGACCTAATGTCGGCAAGTCCACCCTTTTTAATAGATTAGCAAAAAAAAGGAATGCCCTTGTAGATGACATGCCTGGGGTGACCAGAGATCGATTGTATTCAACTATAAACTGGAAGGACGTAGAATTCCTTCTTGTTGACACAGGAGGGTTTGATACCTCTCAGCAGGGTACAATTGCAGAGGGAATCAAGAGGCAGGTAGGAATAGCTATTGAAGAAGCAGACGTCATTATGCTCATGTTTGATGGAAAGGCAGGACCTGTTGTAGGCGACGAGGAGCTGCTTTCAATCTTAAGACGGTCCAAAAAAAAGGTTTTTTATGTTGTAAATAAAATTGACGGGCCGGAACATAAAAACACAAGCCTGGAATTCTATTCCCTTGGGATCAAAGAGGTATTTCCAGTTTCATCAGCGCATGGATATGGGGTTGCAGCCCTCATGGATGAGATAACGAAGGATTTTCCACCATTTAAACCCACGGAAAAAGATGACGAACATATAAGGGTGGCGCTTATTGGTCGGCCAAATGTCGGCAAATCTTCCCTTATCAACAAAATAATAGGATCTGACAGGTTACTTGTCAGTGAAATACCAGGGACCACCAGGGATTCTGTGGACATATCCTTTGAAAGAAAAGGTCAGTCCTACCTGTTTATTGATACAGCAGGCATCAGGAGAAAGACAAAGGTTAAAGAGAGAATTGAGAAATTCTCTATGATTAAGGCGTTAAAAATGATCAGCATGGCCCATATTTCCATTATCCTGATCGACTCTAAGGCCGGTATATATGAACAGGATATAAGGATCTGCGGATATGCGCTTGATGAGGGCTGTGGTATGATCATAGCATTGAATAAATGGGACCTTATACGAAATGATAAATTCCTGATTAATTCATTGAATAATTCCATTGACAGGCAAATGAGTTTTATCCCCTTTGTGCCAAGGTTAAACATTTCCGCCCTTACAGGAGAAAAGGTCAGAAAGCTATTTTCACTAATAGACAATGTCTGGGCTCAATATAATACTAATATTGCTACCCCGATTATTAACAATGTACTGAGAAATATAATAGAAGATCATCCTCCACCATATGTGGGAGGAAAGAGCCTTAAGTTTTTTTACTCTACACAGGTATCAATTCGACCGCCTGTCTTTGTGATTTTTGTTAACAGGCCGGGGAGTGTTATTTCCTCTTACAAGAGGTATATTATTAACCAGTTTAGGAAACGCCTTGGGTTTAATCATATCCCAATCAAAATATTCTTTAGAGAGAGGTAACCTTTTAATA
>CAYSWP010000107.1:0-5031 GCA_964434795.1 uncultured Desulfobacteraceae bacterium
TTGACCCCTTGAATCCTTTCAGGATCATCAACTAATTTGGAGATGATCCTCATTTTAAAACAATTGACAATAATTAGCAGTTCGATATCAACCATAATTTTGTACCAAAAAACAAAAGTACAACCTTTTGAACTTTACTAACATCTTATTAAATTTATAGCTTCTTACATTAACAACACAGAAGCGAAGCAATTGGGTCTGTTGCTAAAGCGCTACGCTCAGCCAAAATATTTTACCCATAAACTTATTGCCAGCCATATCCAATTCTTCACCGCAGGTAAATTGGATTAGAAAATATCCAGGGTCTCATGCCAAAGGGGGGCATTTTACGAAATACCTCTGCCCTGTAAACACCTTTTTTATGTATTTTTACTGATAATCTGCTACCATAGGTTTCCTTGAATAGAAGGCCGTCTCTTATTATCCTAATAAGGCCATAGGCTGGGGATTTAATCACAATTACGCCTGGGCCGAATTTCTTCTCACGCCCCATTTCATGTCTTTTTTTATCTTTATCTTTTGTAAAATAAAACTTGAACCCCCTTGCAGGATAAATGCTATCATGGGCAATAAAGCAGCTTCCCTCTCTTAATGCATTATATATAATATCTTTATCTGTTTTCTCATCTCCCTCTAAAGGGGAATGGGTTAAAATATGTGTGTTTATAGTTCCCAATAGATACTTATAGGAAAAGGGTTTTATCTTGAGAAACCCTATCTTTACACTGGCTCCGTGAGCATCCGAACCTCCTATGGCAGCCACCTGCCTTTTTAAGCAAAGCTCGTCCCATTTTGTCATGGTCTCTTTACTTGGACCTTTAACGGTGTATTTTTTCAAGAAAAGATGAAATATCCCATGCCATATTGTTTTTACATTCTCTTTCCACCTTGATGTAAAATTCCAGATACATATTCCGGTATATCCTTTAACCGACCAATCGTTCCAGGTATATGCCTTGCTGTTATCCAGGAAGGGCATGCCTTTTTCAAAGGGATGGGCCAGGAACCCAAAAGCACCCTGGCGGTTTACCTCATCTATCACCTCTTGAGGGGAAAAGTTTTTATCATCTATTTGTCTTTTTATATTAAACGCAAGGTAATGGTGGGATCTGTACCCAATCTCAGAGCCTACCAGGGCAAGTATGCCCTTATGATACCCTTCATCTTCAATGTGGAGTTGTGTCGAATATGAATGATCATTCAAGATTATAAAATCAAGGCCGACTTTTCTCGCTGCCTTAACAATATCTTCTACAGTCCCACCACCATCAGAATATACTGTATGTATATGGAGGTTGCCTGTATATTCGAAAAGATGTCCGTCTTCCATCTATCCCTCGTAATCCGTTATTGCCTTTAAGCCTAAAGACATCGGTTTTTTTACCGTAAATATATTCAAAAGTATAACAACAATAAAGGAGCTTCCAATCCAAACCCATTGCAGAAGGCTGACAGTCTCTCCCTTAAAGTGTGCTGAAAGTATAGCATAAACAGGGCCTGCTTCAAGCATGACAATAATAGCAATAAAGACTGAGCTGGCAACCATATATATAAATCCCCCAAAACCAGTTGCTATCTTGGCAATATTTTCATGTTGAAAATTAGGGTAAACAGCGCCGAGGCCAACTCCCAGAGCCACAATTCCAAAAACCATAAAAAAAATTGTTATAGAAGATAATACCATCATAAATGGAGTTACCTTTAAAAGATAATTAGAGTAAATTATTAAGATCTCAGCAACAATGAGCATGGGGATGAGATAGGCGAAATACTTGCACCATAAAAATCGCCGCAACGAGAGAGGAGAAGAAAGGATGATCCAAAAGGCCTTCCCTTCCGAGCTTACCGCTGGAAAGACAAACCTAACGGAGAGCGCCGAGATAACAAAGCCGGCCATGCCTATATTAAGAAACGATAATGCATTTTGTAGGTAGATTGATTTTATCGGACTTTTTTCTAAGGGGAGCACACTAAAATTATAAAGGTAAACGGCCATAAGTGCGGCTAAGAACAGCAACTGGCTCCACTGAGTGTTGTCCCGGAAAAAAGTGCGGACCTCCTTCGCAATTATAGAGTTAGCATCCGGGGCCAGGGGTTTAGTCACCGCAGAAACAACCTTATCAAGTATGTTCTTTCCTGGATAACTTCTCCTCTTTGCCTCGACGGACCTTGAAAAGCCCTCAAAATATATATATTCCGCCAGCCATATATCTATTATCACCATTGCGAAAGTGGTGCTCCAGAGAAGGAGATGGTTGAATATTTGTGATGTCTGATCTTTAATCAGATTTGCCCACAAAAGGTTTGTAGCCCAATGGCTTGGCAAATAGGGTGAGTCAGGCGTCTTTAACGCCGCTAAATACTGGGCTACACCTATAAATGCATCCGGGTTTACCAATCTTTCCGGTCTTAGGAATCTAAACAGAAGATAAAGCATAATGATTAGAAAAAGGGAGAGAAACATGACTATATTGCCGGCCCTTTGTGCCGGTAAGAATCTTACCAGAATCATTACCACCATAATACCGAGACTTGCGCTAATGATAATAAGGGGCGCAAACACATTAAACAGGCTTAGATAATAATTTAGTCCGGCATGATAAACAAAACCATAGGCTATCAGCACAGGGAGGCCGAATACAAGGGGCATCCATGAGCTGTCAACTACCGTGTAAAATGACCGGCTCAAAAATAACTCGATTAGAGTTGCCGGGGACGAGTGGCATAATTCTAAATCATGGGAAAGATATAAATTAGACAGGGCAGTTATAATGTTACTGAAGATTAAGATAGAGAATAACATTAAAAGGACCATGGCAAGAAGTTGTTTGGCAAGGATATCACCAATTAATTCCTGGGATGAAAAGTATATAAGCATCCTGTAAAAAAGGAAAAAAAGAATCAGCCAGAGTAGAATGCCTGCAATTGATAAGGTTAATATCTTTATCTTCCTATTGCCCTTGCTTCTTGTAATATCATTTTTAAACCCGGCAAATCTTGGAGAAATGAGTAGTTTAAATGCCTTCACACGCCTCATCACCTCCTGTTAATTTAAGAAATATTGACTCAAGGCTTTCCTCTGTGCCTGCCTGACGCTTTAGATCCTCGTACGTCCCACAGGCCAAAATACGGCCGTTATTTACAATAGCTATACGCTCGCAAATTTCTTGCGCCAAAGAGAGCGTGTGTGTTGACATAAACACTGTAGCTCCCTTTCCAGCCCTATCAACAAATATTTTTTTTACCAGTTTAGCGCCCTTTGGATCAAGACCAACCATTGGTTCATCAACAACAATCACCTTAGGATCATGCATAATGGCCGCAGCAATAATTAATCTCTGTTTCATGCCATGGGAGTAAGATTCAATAAGCTCATTTTCCCAATCACTTAATTCAAAAATGTCTAATAAATTTGAAATTCTTGCATCTATGCCGTTTCTGCTTACCCCATACAGACCGGCCTTAAATTTAAGAAACTCCAGGCCGCTTAGTTTTTCATACAGAAAAGGCCTGTCAGGGATAAACCCAATAATTTTTTTTATCTTTGTTGGCTCCCTGGATATCTCCATGCCGTTAATAAAGATATTGCCCATCGTAGGTCTTAAGACACCGACCATCATCTTAATAGTAGTTGTCTTTCCAGCGCCGTTTGGCCCTATGAATCCAAAGACGGTCCCTTGAGGGACCATAAGATTTATATTATCAACTGCCCGTAGACCGTGATAAATTTTTGTAAGGTTTTCAAATTTAATCATCGATAATCTAAAACTTTAAATTTTAAAGAATTAATCATCCCTGCAATCTGGATCTGCTTTTCAATACCGCCGGTTATGAGTTTAATGTGAGTGGCATCAACCGGCATCTGTTTAAAAATTGCGTCCACAGTAATCCATCCATTTGTATAGACCTCATTCCAGGCATGATAGTAAAATTTTCCATTATTGTATACCAGTCCAATAACTATCCGGCTTGGAATACCAACTGCCCGCAATAACGCCGTTAAGAGAGTAGCATGCTCATTGCAGTCTCCTCTTTTGGAGGCTAAAATTTTTTTTGCATCCGGGACAGATGCTACCGGTGTCTTTTTTAGACTCTCAAACACCCACCCCATAATCATTCTCGTAGCAATCTCAGGATTAATAACCTTTTTAACTATTTTTTTGGACAGTTTTTTAATATCCGGATCTCCGGATTGAATTAATATTTCCGGCCTTAAATTATATAATAATTCAGTATTATTACCATTGTAAGGTATATCATAAGAGGCCTTATCAGTAATTCTTTCTTTATATATTTCAAGAATCTTGCCATGCAGTTTTTGTCTTAGGCCTTCCCTGGGCAAGGACGAAGGGGTCTGATCAAACTGCACCTTTAAATAAGACAGGTCTCTCGGCCCTTGTATTTTATTTTTCACTCTAATGGCTGAGAGATCATAAAAATCAATTTTTTCTAAACGATCTAAACCTGCTTTTGCCTTTTCAGGAGTGGATTTTACAAGGGTAAACCCCATAAATCCTTGTTCTTTTAATGGCGTCCCTCCTCTGTCAAGCCAGAACACCAGGGGCGTTCCTAAATAAGTCATCTCTAACCGAAGGGCATCATAAGATTTATCACCAATCCTTACAATCTCCCTTTTTACTGCCCTGATAGTGTAAGGATTAGTTGTCATGGTTAATGGATCGAATACATCAATGGTATACGACTTGTTAACCTCTAAAGTAGAGGACCTGAAAAAATTTGTCAGGCCTGCGCCAATCATTGGTTTTGATGACAATTTAATTAATCTGTCCTCTCTGTCCTTGCCCGTCCCAAATGATAGGTACAGATTATTGCCTTTCATTTTACCGGATATCTTAAATTCAATAGAATCAGGTGAAAGGGAGTATTCAAATTCATTCAAAAGAAATTTTTCGTCTATCTGGGCCGTTGTATGACTGATAATTTTCCTTGTTGAACCCATTAAATTAATAACGAGGAATATTTTCTCACTTACCTCAAATCCGCTATGAATTTTTTTGATCTTAGTAACAG
>CAYSWP010000108.1:0-4877 GCA_964434795.1 uncultured Desulfobacteraceae bacterium
TTGCCGTCTCTACGCCAACACCTAAGATTACACCATTTGGAAGGACAACTTTCAAGCCAAGTATATAATCCCTTGTTACACCATATTTTACCGCCCTTGGCCCTCCAGCACATTCAGCAACATTTCCCCCGATAGTTGAAATATCCAGGCTCGCAGGATCCGGCGGGTAAAAGAGACCACATTTTTCTACCTCTTCCTGCAGATGGCCGGTTATTACCCCTGGTTCAACCCTTGCAATTAAATTTTTTTCATCTATCAAGAGTATTCTGTTTAACCTTTCCATTGACATTACAAGGCCACCACTTACTGCAAGTGCGCCGCCACTCATTCCGCTACCTGCCCCCCTTGGTACAACAGGAAAAACCTCCTTGTTAGCGAGCTGCATAATTCTGGAAATTTCATTTGCATTTTCCGGGAAGACTACCACTTCCGGGGGAAATTCTTTGTGGGTTGCATCATGGCAGTAAGGAAGCATATCATCCTTATTTGTCAGGATATGTTCCTCACCAAGTATTTGGGCGAGTTTTTTAATGGCGGATTTTGAAATCATGAAGACAGAGAGGATCGGTTTTCTATTGATGTTTTTATAGTCATATCATCTATATATTTAATATCACCACCAAGGGGAATTCCTAATGCTATCCTTGTAGTAAGCAAGCCTTTTTTACTTAATATGTCAGAAAGATATGATGCTGTAGCTTCACCTTCCACGGTTGGATTAATGGCGAGTATAACCTCGTTTATATTTTCCTTTTGCAGCCGTGACATTAATTCCTGTATACGGAGATCCTCTACCCCAACACCGTCTAAGGGTGAGAGAACCCCCTGTAAAACATGATACCTGCCTTTATATGACCCGGACTTTTCTATTGCTAATTGGTCCCCAGGCCCTTCAACAACACAAAGAATACCATTTTCCCTTCTTTGATCAGAACATATAGGACAGGGGTCACTATCCGTTATATTAAAGCATGTGGAGCAGAAACGAATTTTTTCTTTTACCTCTAACAAACTATTGGCCAGTCCCTCTGCAAGCCCTTTTGGGCTTCGGAGAATATGAAGAGACAATCTCTCTGCTGATTTCCTGCCTATTCCAGGTAATTTGCTCAATTCTTCAATTAGCTTTCCAAGTGATGATGGATAAATTCCCATAATTTCCTACCAATATCATGACATGTAAAAGACTACAGCCGCTTAAAATATAATATTTTTTTACATCATCCCTGGTATTTTAACTCCACCGGTTATCTTGTTCATTTCCGCACCGGCCATTTCTTTTGCCTGATCCAGCGCCTCATTTACAGATGCCAGAACAAGGTCTTCCAGCATTTCAACATCATCTGAATCTATTACCTCTGGATCAATCTTTATTGAGACAATTTCCTGCTTTCCATTTGCAACGACAGTAACCATTCCTCCTCCTGCCGATGCTTCCACAGTCCTGTCACTTAACTCCTCTTGCATTTTGGCCATCTTCTCTTGAAGCTGTTGTGCCTTTTTCATCAAATTACCTATATCAGGCATACCTTTCATTAGTCTGTTCTCCTTTCACTTTATTTTTAAAATATTTTTACGAGATCTTCACCTTTCTAAAGATAACAGGCCACTCTGCTGTCTGCAGAATGGCCATTGTTAACTATATTGTTTTATTGTGTCAGACATCCCTCTAAAATTAAGTCCAACATCCATAAAAATCAACACATTGCAAAAAAAAATTAATAGATTTTTAAATTACAGACCTCGTCATTCACAATATACAAATCACTGGAGACCTTTACCTCCCCGGGATTGCAAATAAATTGGGCATCAGGCCGGTCTGGGTTATAGGGTTCAGGGTTCAAGGTTAACCGCTTCGCGCTTTTTCCCTTAGCCATTGACCCCATTGGGTTAATACCACGAGAGCTCAACCTCTGAACCTCTGAACCTTTATCCGCCGTTCTTGTGGCGGAGTGAACCTTTTAACCCAACTCCTGTGCTGGAAACGGAGGTTTTTGTCCAAAATATTATACCATGATACGCTATAGATTACGATGTTTGTATTACCAACACCAGGCTTAATGAAGGGCGCTCCTTAGGAAGGTAAGGCGGACCCTTCTTCCCGCAGCCTATTAATATAACAAGGGTAAAAATAAACAGTAAAAAATATAATAGGGCTTTTCCTTTCATAACTCTAAATCTTTCCTCGCCTTTATCAATGCATCCCTAACCATTTTTGTCCCTGTACCCCCAGGAATATTTCGGTTATTAATGCAGGAAACAGGGTCCAGCTCCTTATAAACATCGTCTTCAATAATGTCGCTATATTTTTTCATCTCATTTAGATTCATCTCATGCAATTCCCTTCCTTTTTTTTGAGCTGATAAGATTATATCACCTACCACATTATGGGCCTTTCTGAATGTCATGCCCTTTTTTACAAGGTAATCGGCAAAGTCAGTGGCAACAAGATACCCTTTTTCAGTTGCACTGTAAAGGTTATCTCTTTTAAAGCTTATCTCTTTTAAAAGCATTGCAAAAATTTTAAGGGATTTTTTCACTGTATCAACTGTATCAAATAAGGGTTCCTTATCTTCCTGCATATCCTTGTTATAAGTAAGAGGGATGCCTTTCATTGTTGTTAGAAGAGAAATTAAATTACCATACACCCTTCCTGTTTTTCCCCTAATCAACTCAGGTATGTCTGGATTCTTTTTCTGGGGCATAATGCTGCTCCCGGTTGCAAACGAATCCGATATCTCAATAAAGTTAAATTCTGCCGTAGACCATATAATCAACTCCTCGCACAGACGAGAAAGATGCATCATAAGGAGGGATGATGCAAAGATAAACTCTGCTGCAAAATCCCTGTCTGATACAGCATCCATGCTATTAGAAGTAATGCCGTCCATCTTAAGTTCTTGCGACAGGAACTCCCTGTCAAGGTTAAATGTTGTTCCAGCCAGGGCAGCGCTTCCTAAGGGGAGGATATTCGTTCTTTTCAAGGCCTCTTTATACCTTTGCCTGTCCCTTTTCAGCATCTCATAATAGGCAAGCAAATGATGGGCTAACAGTACCGGCTGGGCCCTTTGAAGATGTGTATAACCCGGCATAATAAAATCAATATGCTCTTCAGCTACCTCTATCAAGGCTAATTGAAATTCTCTTGCCATACTGTCAATTTCAATAATAGAATTCCTCACATAAAGCCTGGTGTCAAGGGCTACTTGATCATTTCTGCTTCTTCCCGTATGTATAGTCTCACCTATATGCCCAACCTTTTCAATTAGGGCCTTTTCAATGTGGGTATGAATATCTTCCATGCTCTCATCAAATAAAAAATCTCCCCTCTCAATTTCACTATAAATTACCTTTAGGGCATTTGAGATAGCTGCAACTTCATCCTTGCTTATAATTCCCGCCTTTCCGAGCATCTTACAGTACCCTAAATTCCCTTCAATATCCTCCCTCCATAGCCTTTTGTCAAAGTCTATAGATGCATTAAAGGCATCAACATTTTTATCTGTAAACGATTTAAAACGCCCTCCCCATAGCTTTTCTTTCATGCTATTTTCTCCGGCTCATAATATTAGCTATTTTCAATCTTAGCCCGCTCAGCCTTATAAACCCCTCTGCATCCTCCTGATTGTACACTTCATCTTCTTCGAATGTTACAAACTCATCATTATACAAGGTTAAATCTGATTTTCTACCTACAACCTCACAGTTGCCCTTATATATTTTAAGACGTACCGTGCCGGTAACATTTTTCTGAGTCTCATCTATAAAGGTTTGCAGCAGTTCTCTTTCAGGTGCAAACCAGTATCCATAATAAACCATCTCAGAATACTTTGGTGTAAGACCATCACGGATGTGCATAACCTCCCTGTCCAAGGTTATTGATTCCATTGCAATATGAGCGATCCTTAAAATTGTGCCGCCAGGTGTTTCATATATACCCCTCGATTTCATACCAACATATCTATTTTCCACCATATCTATGCGGCCTACCCCATTTTTTCCTCCTACCTCGTTTAATCTTTTGAGCAGATTTGCCGGTGAAAGCCTCTCACCGTCAACGGCTACAGGGTCACCGTGTTCAAAGCCTATTTCCACATATGTAACCCTATCAGGGGCATCTTGAGGGGACACGGACATAACAAACATATCCTCCAACGGTTCTTGCCATGGGTCTTCTAATATGCCTCCCTCAAAACTTACATGAAGGAGGTTTCTGTCACTGCTATATGGTTTTTCCTTCGTAACAGGTACGGATATACCCTTTTCTTTGGCATATTTTATTAGATCTTCCCTTCCCTTAAACTCCCATGTCTTCCACGGGGATATAATTTTTAATGTTGGGTCCAATGCCATATATGCAAGCTCAAATCTTACCTGGTCATTCCCCTTGCCTGTCGCGCCATGACTGACTGCATCTGCTCCCTTGATTTTTGCTAAATCCACCTGATGTTTGGCTATTAGTGGCCTCGCAAGGGAAGTCCCTAAAAGGTAATTGTTTTCATAAATTGCATTTGCCCTTAAGGCAGGCCATACAAATTCTCCTACAAACTCTTCCTTGAGATCCTCAACAATCACCTCGTCTGCACCTGCTGCAAGCCCCCTTTGTTTTAGCTGTTCTACATCGTCCTCTTGGCCAAGGTCACTGGCGTAAGCGATAACACTGCACCCGTACCTCTCCTTAAGCCATGAGGGTATAACTGATGTGTCCAGTCCACCGGAATAAGCAAGCACTATCTTTTTTATTTTTTGGTTCATTTTTTTCTCTCCACATTTATTATCAATAATTGCACTTAAATCATTAGTAACAGTTCACGGGTTCAAAGGTTCAGGGTTCAAAGGTTGTATTATCATCACCATACGCTATTTTGTAAGCATTTTGT
>CAYSWP010000109.1:0-4789 GCA_964434795.1 uncultured Desulfobacteraceae bacterium
TCACCGGATGAGATAGGGGAAACCCTTACAATGGCAGGCCTTGAAGTCGAAGGCATTGAAAGGAAGGGCCAAAAACTCAATGAATTTGTAGTCGGCAAAATTCTGGATATCAAACCCCATCCTAAGTCCGACAGACTGTCTATATGTCAGGTCGATGCAGGCACAAAAACACTATCTGTTGTTTGTGGCGCTACAAACATGAAAACAGGTGATTTTGCCCCATTGGCCCTGTCAGGCACACAACTTCCTGACGGCGTTAACATAAAGGAAAGCAGCATCAGGGGGGTAATATCTCAAGGGGTACTCCTGGCAGAGGATGAAATGGGCCTTACCAACAATCATACAGGTATAATGCTCCTGAATGATAAGCTAAAACCTGGGAGGCCTTTTTCCGATGTCATGGATCTCGAAGACTGGATTCTGGAGATAAGTCTAACACCTAATCGAGTTGACTGCTCATCTATTTTGGGTATTGCCCGTGAGATTGGCGCATTAACCAAAAAAAAAATCAAGATGCCTGAGATAAATATTAAATGGGGTAATACACCAATTAAGGATTTGGCCTCTATTACAGTCCTTGATAGCAAAGGCTGTCCTCGATACACTGCCGGGCTGATAAATAATGTAAAAATCGGCCAATCCCCTTTCTGGATGAGATACAGACTCCATTCCTGCGGAATACGACCTATCAACAATGTCGTTGATATCACCAATTATGTTCTTTTAGAGTTAGGGCAGCCATTGCATGCATTCGATTACCATATGCTCGCAGACAAAAAAATAGTAGTAAAAAGAGCGGAAAAGGGACAACTGTTTACCACTTTAGATGAACAAATCAGGGAATTGAATGACCAAACACTTATGATATGCGACGGGAAACAAGCAGTTGCCATGGCAGGTATAATGGGGGGGCTTAACTCCGAGATAACAGAAAAAACTAAGGCTGTACTTATAGAAAGCGCCTACTTTAATCCTATCATGATTCGCCGTTCTTCAAAGAAAATTTCCCTTTCAACAGAGGCCTCATACCGTTTTGAAAGGGGTATTGATATCGAGGGTACTGATAGGGCTTTAAAGAGATCACTAACACTTATTTCCCAACTTGCAGGTGGAGAAATTGCCAGGGGAATCATAGATTTCTATCCTGAACCATGGTCTCCCCCAAAAATATCATTCAATGTTAATAAGGGGAATAAAATTTTAGGAATTGATACAAGTATGTCAGAAGTGACTGAGCATCTTTCCTCTCTTGATATGGAAGTAAAGGTTATAGATCAGGATAGAATTGAGGTCAGCCCGCCATCCTACAGGGTTGACATGACAAGAGAGGCTGATATTACTGAAGAAATTGCCCGATTAATCGGGTATGACAAGATACCGGCCACAGTCCCTTCTATCAAATCACCAGCAGAAAATATCTCGGGATCCACCCTGAAAAATAGAATTAAAGGATTTCTTACATCTATGGGATTTACTGAGATAATAACCTATAGTTTTATCTCTCCGAAATCCGCTGATATATTAGGTGCAGAGGAATCCAGTGATCTACGATCTTTTGTGAAATTATTAAATCCTCTCTCCCAAGATCAATCCGTAATGAGGACATCCCTTTTCCCAGGCCTCCTTTCAACACTCCGGTCGAATTCAATAAGGGGTCAAAATGATCTACGTATTTTCGAATGGGGCAAGGTATACATAAAGGGAAAGGATGAATTACCTGATGAGAAACAGATCCTTGCTGCCTTGATAACAGGCATGGAATCTCCCCAAAGATGGTACCAGGAGGCCAGAGAAATTGATTTCTTTGACATCAAGGGCGTAGCAGAAAATATATTAGAAGGTATCGGCATTCAGGAATCTGAATTTAAAAAAACAGACCCTAAGGGGGAATTTGATCATAATGAATACGCAAGGATATTTTCATCAGGCATTGAAACAGGCACACTTGGAAAAGTCTCAAAAAAGGTTATGGACGGGTACGAGGTTAGTCAGGGCGCCTATGTTCTTGAATTGTATATCGATACCCTTTTACCACTTGTGAAATGGGAAAGAAATTTTAAACCTTTAAACAAGTTTCCGGCGGTTAAAAGGGATATATCAATTCTTATAAACCGTTCGGTTGAGAGCGCTGATCTTGTAAGTTTCGCTGAAGACAAAGGGAAAGGCCTGGTAGAATCTGTTGACATATTCGATGTTTATGAGGGCAAGGGGATTAACTCAAAGGAAAAGGCCTTAGCAGTAAGGATTAGCTACAGGTCAGACAAAAGGACTTTGACAGATGAAGAGGTAAACCAAGCTCATGAGGAGATAATAAGAGAAATCCGCCACAAGACAGGAGGCAAGCTAAGGGAAGGATAAGCAGTGATTCCAGCAATTCTCATTATAGCGAAATATTTAGAATTGCTGCAGTGACTCAAGGGGACTTGGAATATTGTTATAAAGGATGTAAGGTTAATGTGTAATTATTAAATGAAACAAATTTAATGTTAGACATGTTAATAAAGCATAAAAAAACGTAAATATGGATATCCCTGACAACAAACGATTTTTTAGAATCAGAGAAGTGAGCCGGATAATAGGTGTAAAAACCCATGTCCTTCGGTTTTGGGAAAGAGAATTTCCAAGCATCAAACCTAAAAGGACAGAAGCTCACCAGAGAGTTTATAAATATGAGGACATTAAGGCTATCCAGGAAATAAAAAAACTCTTATATGAAGAAAGGCTAACAATAAACGGCGCAAAGAAGAGACTCGAATCAAGAGATAAGGTTAGCTCTGTGGAGCACAGCAATCTTTTAAATGAAATCAGAGATGAGCTTAATCAAATCCTGAAAATCCTTCAATAACACCCCTCTATTTGTTACCAACTTTTATTTCATCTCCCTTCTGTTGTTAAGGATCATTCATTTCCCCTGTTTATTGTCTTACAAGACATATAGTTCTGAACATCATAATTTATGGATTTGCATGAAAGAATTAGTGAAAAAATTTATTAAAGAATTGACACCATACCCGCCAGGTAAACCAATAGAGGAATTAGAAAGAGAGTCTGGCATAACAGGCTCTATTAAATTAGCCTCAAACGAGAACCCATTAGGACCGTCACCAAAGGCTGTAAGGGCCATCAAAGAATCAATCAATAGAATAAACAGATATCCCGACAGCAGCGGTTATTATTTGAGAAATAGCCTGGCAAAAAAATTTGGGTTGCCCATGGCTAATATTATTTTAGGAAACGGTTCGGATGAGATAATCAAACTAATTGCACACGCCTTCCTTTCAACCGACGATGAGGTTATCATTCCCTTTCCTACCTTCCTGATGTATGAAAAAAATGCCCAAAGCTTTCAGGGAAAGATAATCAGAATACCCTTAACAAATTTTTCAGTTGATTTACCCTCTATTTTAAGAGCTGTATCTGACAAGACAAAGATAATTTTTCTAAATAATCCGAACAATCCAACAGGAACCGCGCTTACAATAAAAGAAATTTCCCATTTCTTGCAATCAACTCCCAAAGAGGTAATAGTAGTATTAGATGAGGCATATATTGAATTCGCCACAGATAAAAATATTGAAAGCGGGATTTGCCTGTTAAAATCAAACCCTAACTTAGTTATTCTACGAACATTTTCAAAGCTCTATGGATTAGCAGGACTAAGAATTGGCTACGGTTTTTCCTCTGAAGACTTAATAAATGTATTAAATCTTGTCCAGCAGCCCTTTAGCACTAATTACATGGCACAGATTGGCGCCATAGCAGCCCTTAATGATAATGTGTTTGTTAAAAAAACCCTTGCATTAACCGTAGAAGGCCTTAAATTTCTATATTCACAATTAAACGGGATGGGTCTTGATTATATTACTACCCAGGCAAATTTTTTCATGATAAAGACTCCTATTGGAGCAAAAGAGACGTATAAACGTATGCTGAAAGAAGGTGTAATAATAAGATCCATGGAAGACTTTGGAATGAAAGATTTTATAAGGATAAGTGTTGGTTTGCCTGAAGAAAATGAAAGATTCATAAAGACCTTAAAAAAAATTCTTTACTAAATTGGACAGCATTATAACCATAGACGGCCCAACTGGATCAGGAAAAAGTACAGTCAGCCGTTCCCTGGCAAGACAATTAAACTATCAATATCTTGATACAGGGGCAATGTATAGGGCTGTTGGAATTGCCCTTTTAAAGGCTGGCGTTAAATTGCAAGACATAAAAGAAATAGAAAAAATATGCCTTAGTATTGACATAAAGTTTGTTCGTGGGGATGAACAAACAAAAATTTTGTTAGACGGCGTGGATATTACAAAAGAAATAAGAGACCCTGATATAGATTTATTTGCATCTAATGTCTCTGCCCTTGATATTGTAAGGAAGGCAATGGTCAAACTGCAGAGAAAAGAGGGCGCTAAAGGTCGATTGGTAGCAGAAGGAAGAGACATGGGTACGGTGGTTTTTCCAGAGGCCAAACACAAATTTTATATTGATGCATTATTAGAGGAGAGGGTAACCAGACGATTTTCAGAGAGACGGAAAAGGGGCGAATCTGTATTAAGGGAAAATGTTAAAGAAGATCTCATCAAAAGAGATTATCAGGATATGAATCGAAACCACTCTCCGTTAAAACCGGCTAAAGATGCAAAAATAATTGACACTACCGGATTAGATGTTACCGGGGTCGTTAAAAAGATAATAGAAGAAATAAAAAAAAATTAATGCAGGCTAAAAACATCAGACCTCGTAATTTATAGCGTATAATGTTGTAATATTTTGGACACAAACCTCT
>CAYSWP010000110.1:0-4571 GCA_964434795.1 uncultured Desulfobacteraceae bacterium
TTCCCGTACAAAACGCTTACAAAATAGCGTATTGTGATGAGAATACAACCTTTGAACCCTGAACCTTTAAACCCGTGAACGGTTACAATTAACTTAACTTTTTCAAAAAGAGGTGAAGTATGACTGACTGGGAACCAAAGATTACCGCATTTCTATGCAGCTGGTGCAGTTACGCTGCTGCTGATTTAGCGGGAATCAATAGAATGCAATACCCTCCGAATATCAGGACCATAAGGGTTCCCTGCTCTGCAAGGGTCAGCCCTAAGTTTATCCTATCTGCCTTGAGACATGGGTCGGACGGCGTATGGGTATCGGGGTGACACCCGGGAGAATGTCATTACCTGGAAGGTAATTATTATGCCAGAAGAAAGTTTGCGCTTTTAAAGAATTTTTTAGAGCATATAGGGATAGAACCGGAGAGATTGCAATTCTCCTGGATATCATCCTCAGAGGCTGGAAAATTTGCAGAAAATGCGACAGAGATCATTGAAGATGTCAAACGGCTTGGTCCAATAAAAAGATTCGTTAAGGGAAGGTCTGAGGTAATTTCATGATGGATTACAGTAATAGGATAAGGAAAACAGCCAGGAAAATTTTAGAGGAAAAGGTTGTAGATATTGTCATTGGATTTAAAAAAGGCACACTTCCTATGATGACAGAGCCTGTTTTGATAAATGACCCTGAAAAAACCGACCAGTTATACTGGGACAGTTTTTGCAATATGAATCTCGCCAATTATCTACCCAAAAGAACTGAAAAAATCGGCATATTTGCCAAGGGCTGCGACTCACGTAATATCGTAAATCATATAGTCGAAAGTCAGGTAAAAAGGGAGCAGATTTACATAGTTGGTATTCCATGTGCAGGTATGGTAGATAAAAGAAAAATAAATGCTTTTTTAGACGGGAAGGAACTAAAAGAGATAATTGAATCCGAGACTTCAATAACACTCAAAGGTGAAGGCTTTGAACATACCATAGAAAAAAAGGACTATTTGCAGGATAATTGCAAGACCTGTTTGCATAGAAATCCAAATATTTATGATGAACTGTTAGGGGATTTGGTTGAAGAAAACCAGGGACCAGACCCTTATGACGATGTAGCAAAAATTGAAAAAATGGAGTCCGGGGGAAAGTGGGAATTCTTTCAGGATCTAATTAAGAATTGCATTCGTTGTTATGCCTGTAGAAATGCCTGCCCTTTATGTTACTGCCCAACTTGCTTTGTAGACGAATCAGACCCCCAGTGGGTGGGAAAGAGTAATGATACTACTGACACTATGACGTTTCATCTCTTAAGGGCCTACCACTGTGCAGGACGCTGCACTGACTGCGGGGCCTGTGAACAGGCCTGCCCCATGGACATAAATATAAGACTGTTTACGAGAAAGTTAAACAAAGACACCCTTGAATTCTACAATTGGGAGGCCGGTTTGACATTAGATGAAAGACCGCCCCTTGATACCTATAAGCCGGATGATTATGACAAATTCATTAGATAAGGTGCCCAATGACTGATAAAATGATTAAAAAAGAGGAATTAAAAGATTTCCTCCGTGAGCTAAAAAAAGATTATGATGTATTCGTCCCTGCTAAAGGAGACGATAGCTTTCACAGCTTTAAGACATTAGACGAAAAGGAAACATTTGACTTTGATTTTAGAAATACCCGTGTATCTCCAAAATCATTTGCCCTGCCCCAATCAGAAAGCATGTTTGAATTTAGCCTCAATAAGGAAGATAAAGATGCCAATATCTTAAAGGAAACTAAAAATGATTATACACCTAAGCTTATAGTGGGCATAAGGCCATGCGATGCCAACGCCTTTAAGCTGGTAAATATAAATTTTGATAACTTAGAGTTTAGGGACCCATGGTGGTCCAAGCGTCTTGAATCGCTAACACTTATTGGCCTTGGCTGCAATGAACCGGATAGTACCTGTTTTTGCACCTCTGTTGGCGGTGGTCCCTTTGATGAAAATGGTCTTGATGTTCTTCTCTTTGATCTCGGTGAATATCTTTTGATGAGACCAATTACGGACAAGGGAATTAAACTCTTAGAAAAAGCTGGAGTGAATCAAGAGGCGGACAGCGCCCTGAAAAAAAAGGCAGATGAAATTAAAACTACGTCAGAAGAAAAGATTATTAGTCATGTGCCTACAGATAAGCTCAAAAAAAAGAATTTAGGTGACCTCTTTAATGCACCCTTTTGGGATGACATAGCCTTTGCATGCATCAACTGCGGCACATGCACATTCCTGTGCCCTACCTGTTGGTGTTTTGATATTCAGGACGAGGTAGCCCAAGAGCAGGGAGATCGAATTAGAAACTGGGACAGTTGCATGTTTCCACTTTTCACACTACATGCCTCCGGTCATAATCCTCGATCTGAAAAGGTTCAGCGGGTTAGGCAAAGGTTCATGCATAAATTAAAATATTATGTAGATAAATATGACAATGGAGTTGCCTGCGTAGGATGCGGCAGGTGTGTAAAACACTGCCCTGTCAATATTGACATCCGAGAGGTGTTCAAGCTAATGAATGAATAATTGAAACTGGAAACTGGAAACTTGGGGCGAATAACCAGTGCTAACCAAAAACCAGGAAATTAAATCATAAATGATGACCATTTTTTCCAGTAAGATAAATAATTATTGCTCTTCATAATAATTTATCTATTTGCATAACCAGTTTCAAGTTTCAAATTTCAAGTTTCAAATAACAAGGAGGTTCAGTTGATAGATAATCCATATCTTCCTTACCCTGTGAAAATTCAAAAAATTATAACGGAGACAGAGGATAATAACCTTAAGAGTTTTAAATTTGTTTTCCTTAACAAGGAAGATGAAGATAACTTTTCATTTACCCCAGGACAATTCTGCGAAATATCTGTTCCCGGAAAGGGTGAAATTCCAATCGGCATAGCATCATCCCCAACAGAAACGGGGTTTATTATGTTCACCGTAAACAAAACCGGTGTTGTCACCAGATTCCTCCATAATATGGATGAAGAGGAAGTTTTAGGCGTAAGGGGTCCTTTAGGAAACTGGTATCCATGGGAAAAAATGGAGGGAAAAAATGTGTTGGTAATCGGCGGTGGATTTGCCTTTACTACACTAAGGTCAAGTATAGTCTATATGCTTGCCCCGGAAAATAGAAAGAGATTTAAGGATATCACAGTTGTATACGGCTCACGTTCTCCAGGCCTGCTCCTTTACAGGAATGAGTTAGCTGAGTGGGAAAAAAGAGACGATATTAATATGCATATTACAGTTGATGGTACAGATGATCCGGACTGGCCTTACAATGTTGGCTTTGTACCTACAATAACAGAGCAAAAAATAACAACAAGTGAGGATACATATGCTATTGTATGCGGTCCCCCTATAATGATAAAATTTACCCAGCCTGTACTTGAGAATATAGGCTTTGACCCTGAACATATAATAATGTCCCTGGAGATGAGGATGAAATGCGGAATAGGTATCTGCGGCCGGTGCAATATTGGGGATAAATATGTGTGCAAGGATGGTCCAGTTTTTTCACTGGCAGAGCTAAATGAATTGCCCAAGGAATATTAGGAATATTGTATTAGTACAGCCACAAAGTCACGAAGACACTAAAACTCTAAAATAATTCATTATTTCTCATTAACAGCAGAATGTAATATCTGTAAAATTTTTTGGGAATTAATAGCCTTTTTCTTATAAAATTTTGAAATTCATGTTTTTCCTTCGTGACTTAGTGCCTTGGTGGCTGAACTGTTACGAAATATTTGCCTTTGCCCCTGAGCAGTTACCTAAAACTTTACCTTTGGGGCCTCCTTTGCCGCGGCTGCGACCTTGAAAAACTCGGCCTTTCCAAACCCAAACATACCTGCCATTATATTGGTCGGAAAACTTCTTATTTTTATATTATAGGTTTTTACCGTCTCGTTGTATCTTCTTCTTTCAACTGCTATTCGATTCTCAGTGCCTGCCAATTCATCCTGAAGTCTGATAAAATTCTGATTGGCCTTGAGGTCCGGGTATCTTTCCACCACAAGCAACAATCTTGAAAGAGCCGATGACATTTCGTTATTTGCCGCTATCTTACCCTTTATGTTTGTCGCCCCTCCAACCTTAGCCCGCGCCTCTGTTACCTTTAGAAAGACCTCTTTTTCATGTTTTGCATACCCTTTAACGGTTTCCACGTAATTAGGGATTAAATCATATCTCCTTTGAAGCTGGTTTTCCACCTGAGCCCAGGCGCCTTTCACTCCTTCGTCTAATTGCACAAGACTGTTATACGTGCCTTTTATTGAAAAAAAGATTAAAAGAACAATGGCAACAATAACTATGCCTGTTATAGCAATCGCCTTCCCTGCTTTTCCCATATCACCCCCAACAATATCTTTATAAAATATTTGGCATCTATTCAGCCACAAAGACACGAAGTCACGAAGAAAAGACTACTATCAATAAAAAAATATAACTCTCTTTGCGTTCTCCGCGTCTCTGCGGTGAAAATAGGGTTATAAAAGCTTCTTACCCTTTTTTATTAAGAATTTACCATCTGATCTACCTTTTTTGAT
>CAYSWP010000111.1:0-4341 GCA_964434795.1 uncultured Desulfobacteraceae bacterium
TCGGGTATATGAGCGCTGAAAAACCTGTTATATTTTCATGTAATTCTTCCAATAATCCTGTCAATGAGGCGGATGCAGGGTTGACGGTTCCCCCCCAAAATGCAAAGGCCCTGGCTGATGCTGTGATAAAATTATACACCTTTCCTGCAAGTGAACGGAAGAGCATGGGCAGGAGAGGAAGGCAGTATGTAAAAAAGAACCATGATATAAAAAAATTAGCGGATAAATTAATCACGGTCTTAAATGAAATATAAAAAACGTATTTTTGATCTCCTTTTGTGTTTTCCGGCATTTATATTAGCCTTACCTTTAATGGTTGTCATTGGTATTTTGGTGAAGATTAAAATCGGGCCTCCAATATTTTTTAAACAGAAAAGACCTGGGCTACATGGAAAGCCCTTTACTATCTATAAATTCAGAACAATGACTGAACAAAGAGATACCAATGGCAGATTACTTGTGGACTCACGCAGACTTTTATCTTTTGGAAAAATTTTGAGGAGCACAAGCTTGGATGAGTTACCTGAACTGTTTAATGTATTTAAGGGAGATATGAGCCTTGTGGGCCCGAGACCTCTTTTAATGCAGTATTTAGATCGCTATATGCCAGAGCAAATGAGACGGCATGATGTGAAACCAGGCATAACAGGCTGGAGCCAGGTTCATGGCAGGAATGCAATATCTTGGGATGAAAAATTTAAATACGATATTTGGTATGTTGATAACTATAATCTCCTTTTAGACGTAAAGATTTCCTTGATAACAATAAGCAAGATTGTTAAAAGAGAGGGAATCGCCCATTTTGGCCAGGCAACAATGGAAGAATTCAATCCACAGATTACGCAGATTACACAGATAAAGAATGGCTGACCAGAGAACTTACAAAATAATAGGCGCGGCTATTGAGGTAAATTAAGTGATTAACAAGGAGCATTCAAATATAATTCTATAATCTTAGTGACTTTGTGTCCCTGGCCCAGACCTGGCTTTGCATGGCAGGTATACATAGCCTGATTCAGAAGATTTAATGACTACTTAACTAAATTACACAAAAGTCGCGCCAGGGCAGGCTTAGTGGCTGAATGCTGACAGTTGTTATTGAAATAAAGACAATAGAGTATATGGATAGTGATTTATGGAACGATTTAAAGACTGGGAATATCCAATAATTGAGGACGGTAAGCCAACTAAATACAATTGGATAGTCCGGCATAAAGAAAAATTTAAACTGGGCTACAAGACAGATATTGGTGCATTTACTTATATAAATGCGCTGAGGGGGGTGACGATTGAAGATTTTGTTCAGATTGGCTCCCATTGTTCAATATATTCTATTTCAACGGTCGATGATAAAGAAGGAGAGGTTTTTCTAAGGAAAAATTGTAAAATAGGTAGCCATTCCGTAATAATGCCCGGCGTAACTATAGGAGAAGATTCAATAATAGGCGCTTTTAGCTTTGTTAATCATGATATTTCAGGTGGTGTAGTTGCATCTGGTGTGCCAGCCAAGGAGATCAGAAGAATTACGGGAAAAAATGAATAAGAATTTTGATAATAAATATATTTTTCTATCACCTCCTCATATGTCCGGCCTTGAACTTGAGTTTATCAAAGAGGTTTTTGAAACTAATTATATAGCCCCATTAGGGCCAATGGTTGATGCATTTGAAGGGGAATTTTCTAAAAAGACCGGTATACCTTACTCATTAGCTGTCTCAAGTGGAACAGCGGCATTGCATCTTGCATTACGGGCAATAGGCGTTATGCCTGGTGATGAGGTAATTGCATCCTCTTTAACCTTTATTGGGAGCATTACACCCATAATATTTCAGGGTGCTGCACCTGTTTTTATTGATTCTGAACCTGACTCATGGAATATGGACTTAGATTTGCTTGCAGAAGAGATAGAGACTTCTAAACAACGTGGTAAATTGCCAAAGGCTGTAATCCCGACTGATTTGTATGGCCAATGCGCTGACATGGATAGAATTTTAGAGGTTTGTAAACCCTATGAAATTCCAGTTATATCAGATTCCGCCGAATCACTTGGAGCATCATATAAGGGTAGATCGGCAGGCGCAGGAGCAAAGGCCGCAATATTCTCCTTTAATGGAAATAAGATTATAAGTACATCCGGTGGTGGTATGCTTGTCTCAGACGATCAAAAACTGGTTGATATGACAAGGTTTTTATCGCAGCAGGCCAGGGAAGATACAATTCACTACGAACATTTACAAATAGGCTATAACTACCGAATGAGTAATGTCCTCGCTGCTATTGGAATGGCCCAATTGAAGGTTCTTGATGAACGGGTCGAGGCAAAAAGGAGGATATTTAATTATTACAAGGATGCCCTTGGTAAGGTTAGGGGAATTGAATTTATGCCTGAGGCTTCATATGGCAGGTCTAATAGATGGCTTTCGGTAATTTTAATTTCACCAGGGAAATTTGGTGCAGATAGAGAAACAATTCGTAAAAAACTGGAGGAGCATAAAATTGAGTCCAGGCCGGTATGGAAACCTATGCACCTGCAACCGGTATTTCAAGGTTACCGCATTAGGGGCGGTGTAGTTAGTGAAGATTTGTTTAACAGGGGGCTTTGCCTGCCATCTGGTACTGCAATGACGGATAAAGATTTAGACAGGATTATTTCAGTAATTTTAGATTGCATGAGATAGCAAATATTATATAAGATACAGATATGAAAAAAAAATTAGATAAAATATTTTATACCGCACGACTGTATAAAAAATCTCTATCCATCATAGCAGACATATTTTTAATGCTGCTTTCCCTTTTTATTGCTTATTGGATTAGATTAGGCTCCATTGATGCTTTAAGCGCAAGGTATGTCAATCAAATTATTTTGCTTGAGCTATTAATTGTTCCTTTTAAAATATTTGTATTCTGGATTTTTAGGCTTTACCATATCACCTACCGGTATATTTCTCTTGCAGAAGGTCTATCTGTAATCAAGGCATCGGCACTGTCTTCTCTAACAATGGCGCTTGTGGTGCTTATATTCCATGATGTTAAAATTTTTTCAGGTTTCCCTCGCTCTGTACTTTTTTCCGATTTCCTCCTTACCATTTTTTTTATCATTTCTGTTAGGACATTTTTTCGTCTATATTATTTTGGCCCCAGCAGAAAAAAAAGAAGGGATATACTTGTTGTTGGAGCAGGCTCTGCAGGGGAACAATTAATAAGGGATATGATGAGATCAGGGCAGTCAAGGTATCTGCCGGTAGGGATTATTGATGATGATTTTCAGAAGAAAAATACTTTTATCCACGGCATAAGGGTTTTAGGCGGTAGAAAAGACATACCGAAACTTGTGAAGGATTTTAATGTTAAGGAAATCATAATTGCTATTCCATCTGCTACGTCAAAAGAGATAGTGGAAATAATGGAATTTGTGAGAAAGGCAAAAATAAAGGTTGTTAAGGTGCTTCCCGGGCTATCAGGCATAATCAATGGGAAGGTTACCCAAATGGATATAAGGGATATTTCTATTGAGGATCTGTTAGGACGTGAGCCGGTGGAAATCGATGCGAAAAAGGTTTCTTCCTATATTACAAGCAAAAATATATTGATAACAGGGGCAGGTGGATCAATAGGATCAGAGCTCTGCAAGCAAATTATTCGGCTTAATCCGGCAAAATTGATTATGCTGGATATGGGAGAAACAGAACTTTTTAAGATAGACCTGGAGATAAAAGAAAGGCACCCTGCTTCCTGCGCAAAACCGGTTGTTGCGGATATAAGGGATGAGAATAGAGTCAAAGAAATATTTAAAGAGCATAATTTTAATACCGTTTTTCATGCAGCCGCATACAAGCATGTGCCTTTAATGGAGGAAAATCCAAAAGAGGCAGTATTTAATAACATTTATGGAACAAAGGTCCTGGCCAAAGCTTCCGCTGAATCAGGTGTGGATAGGTTTATTTTCATATCAACCGATAAGGCGGTTAACCCTACAAGTGTTATGGGAACAACTAAAAGGATAGCGGAGAATTTAATAAGAGGATTAAACAACAACCAGACTGCATTTATTTCTGTCAGGTTTGGCAATGTTCTTGGAAGCAGGGGAAGCGCAGTGCCTATATTTCAAAAACAGATACAGAAAGGTGGACCTGTTACTGTAACGGATTATGAGATGAAACGTTATTTCATGACTATATCAGAATCTGTACAATTGGTTATGCAGGCAGGTTCCATGGGCCAGGGTGGGGATGTCTTTGTTTTGGATATGGGAAAGCCGGTGTCTATTTATAAGATGGCAGAAGAATTGATCAGATTATCAGGCTTTGAACCAGACAGAGATATACCAATTGTTATTTC
>CAYSWP010000112.1:0-4205 GCA_964434795.1 uncultured Desulfobacteraceae bacterium
AACAATAAGTATGGATGAAAATAATGCAGAAAAATATAAATCAAATATCCGGCAATATTGTAGATATAATAAATAGAAGTGTAAACCCGGGAACTGTTAAAATAAAGGACGGGAAAATATCAGGCATTGTTGCAACAGGGCAAAATAATTACCCAACCTATATTATTCCAGGGTTCGTTGATGCTCATATTCATATTGAAAGCAGTATGCTTACCCCTTCAGAGTTTGCACGGGCTGCTGTTGTGCATGGGACAATAAGCGCTGTTTGTGATCCCCATGAGATTGCGAATGTGTTAGGTATGGACGGTGTTAGATATATGATAGAAGATGGCGCTCATGTGCCGTTTAAATTTTTCTGGGGCGCTCCTTCATGTGTGCCGGCTACTGCCTATGAAACTTCAGGCGCTGAGATAGGTGTCGATCAGGTTGAAGATCTTCTAAGAATGGAAGATATAAATTTTCTCAGTGAGGTGATGAATGTTCCTGGCGTATTAAATAATGACCCAGAGGTCATAGCAAAGATTAATCTTGCACAATCTTACAATAAGGTAATTGACGGTCATGCACCTAATTTGGGTGGGGAGGAATTAGAAAAATACATTAGTTACGGAATTTCAACAGACCATGAATGCCTCTCTGAATCAGAGGCCCTTGAAAAAATTCAATCAGGTATGAAGATACAGATAAGGGAGGGTTCTGCTGCCAAAAATTTTAATGATCTCATATCCGTTGCAAGGGATCATTCTGATGTCTGCATGTTTTGCAGTGATGATAAACACCCCGATGACCTAAGAGCAGGTCATATTAATCTGCTGGTAAAAAGGGCGGTCCACTACGGTCTTGATGTAATGGATGTTTTGAGAATAGCCACCTTGAATCCCGTAAGGCATTACAATTTAAGTGTTGGTTTATTGCAGCCTGGTGATCCGGCGGATTTCTTGGTGATTGATAATTTATCTAATTTTAAAATACTTAAGACCTTTATCAGCGGAAGACTTGTTGCTGAAAGTGGGAAGACATTGATAAAGGAGCAAAATAAAAAGATAGTAAATAATTTCAATGTTAAAGAAAAAAACATTCATGATTTTGCCTTAAAAAGGAAAAGGGGTAAGATAAATATTATCGGGGCAATCGATGGCCAATTGGTCACCGAACGATTATTAGAAGAGCCCAGGGTGGTTAAAGATTACTTAATATCAGACCCAGAGAGGGACATATTAAAGATAGCTGTGATTAATCGATATCAAGAAATGCCTCCTTCGATAGGTTTTGTAAAAAATTTTGGACTGAAAAGGGGCGCGATAGGATCAAGCGTTGCCCACGACTCTCACAACATTATTGTGTTAGGCGTAGATGATAATGATATATGCAAGGCAGTCAATCTTATCATCAAAAATAAGGGAGGAATAAGCGCAGCTTGTGGGAATAGGGAAATGATCTTGACTTTGCCTGTGGCCGGAATTATCAGTGATTTAAGTTGCAAAGAAGTATCCCAAAGATACATTGAGCTTGACGGATTTGCCAAAGAGTTGGGATCATCTCTCAGGGCTCCCTTTATGACCCTTTCATTTATGGCATTGCTGGTTATACCAGAGATAAAACTAAGTGACAGGGGATTGTTTGATGGGAGGAAGTTTGACTTTATGGATTTGTATTCTTTTTAGTCATCTTTTACAGGAATCCTACCAAAATCATCCTCAATCCGTTCAATGTCATCCTCGCCAAAGTATTCTCCCTGTTGTATTTCTATAAAGGCCAGGTCATCCGCCCCTATGTTCTTAACCCTGTGGGTAGCGCCGACAGGTATATCAACTGACCCACCCTTTCTAAGCTGGATTTCTTTGTTTTGCAGGGTGACAAGGGCCTTTCCCTTTACAATAACCCAGTGTTCGGATCTGTGTCTATGCCTCTGCAGGCTTAATCTTTTGTCTGGATATACGGTAATTCTCTTTACTTTATGATCAAGCTCATCAGAAAGAATCACGTAATATCCCCACGGGCGATGATTTTCTGTATTGTTATCTTTATTTGTGTTGTCCATATTGTTGATTCTATTTCCTGCAATCATTAAGCCACCAAGCCACAAAGGCACGAAGGTTCTGAAGTTATTTTTTGATCAAACTTGATACCCATCAATTCTTTAAAACTGTGGCATAACATCTAATATGTCGCTGGAGACATCATTCTCGAACTGTTTAAAATTCTCCTTAAAATCTAATGCCAGCTTCCTCGCCCTCTCTTCATATTTTTCCCTATCAGATGTAGAATCTCTTGGGTTGAGTGTCTCAGGGGGGACTCCTGCACATGTCTTTGGTATCATGATTCCAAAGACAGGGTCCCTCTCAAATTCTCCTTTATCAAGGCTGCCATCCAGTATACCATCAATCAGGGCGCGAGAGTAGGAAATCTTTATGCGGTCTCCCTTCCCATAAGGATCGCCATTCCACCCGGTGTTTAAAAGCCAGCATGATACTTTATGTGTTTGAATCCTTTCCAAAAGAAGCTTTGCGTAAAGAGTGGGCGGAAGTGCCATGAATGGAGCGCCAAAGCATGCGCTAAAGGTTGCCTCTGGCTCGGTAATTCCATCTTCTGTCCCTGCAACCTTGGCTGTATATCCGCTCAAGAAATGAAAAACCGCCTGTTCCGGTGTCAGCTTTGATAACGGAGGCAGCACCCCAAAGGCATCGCATGTTAGCATAATTACATTTTTCGGGTGTCCACAGAACCCCTCGCGAATAGCACTCGGAATGTGAGATAAGGGATATGCGGCCCTTGTATTTTCAGTGAGAGATGCATCATTCAGGTCTAAGCGTCTTGAGTTGCTGTCAAGGCTTACATTTTCCAATACAGTTCCAAATCTTCTGGAGCATTCATATATCTCCGGCTCTGCCTCCTTGGAGAGCCGTATCATTTTTGCATAACAACCGCCTTCAAAATTAAACAATCCCTTGTCACTCCATCCATGTTCGTCATCTCCAATCAGTCTTCTTTTAGGGTCTGCGGAAAGTGTTGTTTTTCCGGTACCTGAGAGACCGAAGAATATGGCAGCATCATTTTTTTCACCAACATTTGCGGAACAGTGCATTGATAGAACTGATTCTCTCGGAAACACATAATTTAGGATAGTGAAGATGGATTTCTTGAGCTCCCCGGCATAACTTGTGCCACCAATGAGAACCAGTTTTTTTCCAAGATGCAGAAGTATAAAGGCCTCTGAACTCGTACCATCAAGCTCCGGCACTGCATGAAAACGGGGTACGTCAATTACGGTAAATTCAGGCTGGTGTTTTTCCACCTCACTTTTATCTTTTATCTGTATAAACATATTCCTGGCAAAGAGATTCTGCCATGCAGTCTCTGTTATGACTCTAATGGGTATCCTGTATTCAGGAGACGCTCCTGCATAGCAATCCTGAACGAACATGTCCTTGTTTTGGAAATATGCCTGGAGCCTGTAAAAAAGGCTCATGAATTTTTCTTCTTTCATACCCTTGTTTACATTGCCCCACCAGATATTGTCTGCGCTTGATGGTTCTTCGACTATGAATTTGTCATCAGGAGATCTGCCCGTATGATGGCCTGTTCTTACAACTATAGGTCCCAAGTGGGTTATTTGTCCTTCCCTCCTCCTGACAATCTCTTCATAAAGATGTGGTGTAGAGGCATTCCAAAAAATACTTCCCACATTCTTAAACCCAAGCTCCTCAATCTCAGGCCTTACATTTTTTTGATTAAACATTTTAATCCTCCTTAATTATAGCCATTAATAATTTGGACATATGTTAAAAAAACAACCCCAAAGCTTATAAAGTTGTTAACACACTTTAAATTGGGCGCAAGGCCAGCTCGTATTTTTGTCCGTCTGGTTTGGCCGGAGTTTGCAAAAGGTTATCATAGATCGTGGAAAGTGTTTCCGTAAGCGTTGTCTTAAATAGCTGTCTTAGGCATAACAGTGGAATAAAAGGAAATTTGTAAAGGTTCGATATGATTTTAATATTAAATTTTAGCTTTACAATGTCTTGAATTATAGAACTACATTTCTAACCTGTAAAATCAATTTTATTGGTCGGCAAAATTAAGATGGGAATGTAGGCTGGCTGAAAGCTGATGGCTAAGAACTGTAGCTCCATTCAACCAAAAGAACAATCACGTGAAATAGGTAAAAAAGCCATCTTTATTATAAAGTCTTTAAGGTAAAAATTAAA
>CAYSWP010000113.1:0-4169 GCA_964434795.1 uncultured Desulfobacteraceae bacterium
TGGTTTTATTTGATAATATCAAGGACACAGATTTTATAGTATTTCTCCTATTATTATTACAAATGTTCAGGATTAAAAATGAATTTTTTTGTCTATAACGTAATTGTTGCCTTCTTATTTTTTATAGGAGGACCCTTTCTTTTTATTTATTTATTTTACAAGGGATTAATAGATAGAAATTTTAAAGAAAGATTAGGCCTGATAAGCAGCTTAAATATGCCTCCAAAAGGTAACGCAAAAAGGGTGTTGATCCATGCTGTATCCGTGGGAGAGGTAAAAGTGGCAAGTGCTATTATAAGAGAGATAAAAAAATTAGGCGGCAATTTTTCTATAATTTTATCAACTACCACGAAAACAGGCAGGCAAGATGCTTTAAGATATATACCGAATGACGTTATCATAATTTACAACCCTATTGATATGCTATATTGCGTAAAGCGATTTTTACATAAAATTTCTCCGGACATATTTATTAACCTGGAAACTGAAATATGGCCAAATTTTTTGTTTGTATGCAAAAAGTTTAATGTCTCAGCATTCCTTATAAACGGTCGTATTTCTGAGAAATCAATGGAAATGTACAGGCGTTTTAATTTTTTGATAAAAGATGTCCTATCTGTATATACGCTTCTTTCTATGATAAGTGATTTAGATGCACAGAGAATAATATCAATAGGGGCGGATCCTGAAAAAGTGGTGGTTGGTGGTAACGCAAAATATGATATACTGGTAGATGATGCAAGGCCGGAATTATCCAAAAAAATATCCGGGATATATAAAATTGACGGGACCAGGAACGTTTTTATTGCGGGGAGCACCACAGGCATAGAGGATGAAATAATAATTGAAACATACGGAAATCTACTTATGGATGATCCGGACATGTTGTTGGTTATAGCCCCCAGGCATACAGAAAGGTCCAGGAGAATAGAGTCTATTCTAATGTCCCACAAATTTGATTATTGTTTTAGAAGCAAGTTTGATTATCATTTTAGTGGAAATAGACAGGTTATTATCGTAGATGTAATAGGTGAGCTTTTTGGTCTTTACAGCCTGGGAAATATAATTTTTTGTGGTGGCAGCCTTGTCCCTCATGGAGGGCATAATATCTTGGAGGCCGCTGTATGGGGTAAGACGGTTATTTACGGGCCATCAATGGAGAATTTTCTGGGCGCAAGAAGGCTTATAGAAAGGACAGGTGCAGGTCTTGAAGTGAAAGATGGTGATGAATTATTGAAAACAGCAAGATGGGTACTGGAAAACCCAGAAAAGTCAGACAGATCAGGTAAGAGAGCCAGGGAGGAGATAAAGAAAAATATTGGGTCTGCTAAAAAACAGGTAAAAAGAATTGCGCCGTTTTTATATAAGTAGGGAACTAATAGCAGGCTTGCCGGCATAAAGGTTTAAAACGATAACTGAAAATAGACAGCATTTTTAGTGATTGTTTATCTGAGTAGTTACTGAGAATTTTATTAAATCGACAGTATTTTAAGGTAGAAAAATGGAAAATGAATCAAGGGTAATTAGACAGGCAAGAGAGGTTTTACAGATCGAGGCTCAGGGGATTCTTGATTTAGTGGAAAGGTTAGGGCCGGAGTTTGAACGTGCCGTAGAGATGGTTTTAAACAGCAAGGGAAGGGTAATCATGACTGGAATCGGCAAGTCAGGAATAATTGCAAAGAAGATAACTGCTACCCTGAACAGTACAGGCACACCATCATTATTTCTTCACCCGTCCGAGGCAGTCCATGGTGACCTCGGTGTTGTTACGGCTAATGATATTGTTATAGCTATCTCAAATAGCGGTTACACAAAGGAACTATCCACTTTATTGCCTATTCTAAAGGATCTGGGGATGAATGTTATTGCATTTACAGGGGATCCGGAATCACCACTGGCAAGAGAGAGCAATCTTTTTATAAATGTAGGGGTAGAAAGGGAGGCGTGTCCATTAGGTCTTGCACCTACAACCAGCACAACCGCTGCCCTGGCTATGGGAGATGCACTAGCCGTTGTTCTTATAGACAGAAGGCATTTTAACAAAAGAGACTTCAAGAAGTTTCACCCAGGTGGCAGTTTAGGGGAGAGACTTTCGTTTGGTGTCAAGGATTTTATGATTACAGGAGACAAGATACCAATAGTTTACCAAAGCCAGACAGTGGAAGAGGCTATTCTTGAAATTAACCGTAAGGGATTAGGCGCATGCCTAATTGTTAATGAAAGTCTTGTTTTACTTGGCGTTATCACCGATGGTGATATTAGACGGTCTCTATTGAAATGGCAAGATATAATGAAATTAAACGTCAAACAAATAATGTCAGCCTCCCCTAAGATGATTGATATAGGTAAAAAGGCAAGCGATACAATAGAGTTAATGGAAAATAATGAAATCACAGTGCTGCCTGTTGTTGATAAAACAAAACAGGTTAAAGGCATTGTTCACCTCCATGGTCTTTTAGGGGGAGAGAGGTATAGCGCAAATGAAAAATAATAAAGCGCCTAAGGGCATGATAGTTGATCTTGTAACCCCCATGTCTGACAAGGGAGTTCTTGATATAAAGGGTCTTGATTCGTTGTTAACCAGGGTGTTGCCTTACGCTTCCGGTATACTTCTATCAGGACCAAACATGGGGGAGGGTAGGGCGCTTGGAGAAAGTGTAAAAATAGAATTGCTTAAAAATGCTCTATCTTTTGTCCAGGAAAGGATTCCATTATTTTTTTGGATTACAGGAGAAAGGTCAGAGGATGTGGAAGGTCTGCTTGTTCGTCTTGAGGATGTCCTAAATTCATCAAACTATAAAGGCCGGCTATTCTGGATTGACTCTCCCCTCTACTATCATAGCAATAGGGACCTCGTAAGTCACTATGAGGGTCTTGTGTCAAAGACAAGGCATCCTTTTATCCTATATAATGATCCAGATCTTATTAAGTCATTGAATGAATCCTTAAAGAGAAACAATATTCGGACAAACATAATAGAGGATTTAAGCAAAATTAATAACATCAGGGCATTAATTTTTAAAGGCTCTCTTGCAAGGGCACATAATTATCAGAAGGCCCTTGCCGGTAGGGCAGGCTTCAGGGCATATGACGGCGATGAGGGACGTTTTTTGGAGCACCCCAGCATGAACGGTTTACTTTCCATAGGGGCAAATATTGCGCCAAGATTATGGAGTATGGTTACAAGGGCATCATTAGGGCTTTTGCAGGAGGATGAGAGAAGGCAATATAATCTTAATAAAATGTGGGAAACAGGAGCCTTGCTAAAAGATCTTATGAAAATTTATAATCAAAATCCTGTATGGATAATTAAGAGTGCCCTGTTTGATTTAGATGTTATTGATGACCCGATCTGCACAGGCGCTATTGGGCCGGTTGGTAAAGAAAAAAGTCCTCTTACGGAATTGCTCTTGGAACATAATATAGGTTAGCCAGCATAAACAACCTTTTCCAAAAAATTTATACCTGTGCGGTTAGCTTTTAGCCATTAGCAATTAGCTTTTGGATAAAACTATTCAATATCCTCTTTACCCCATTGATCTATTGATTAAGTTCTCTAAAATCTTTCATTTCCACCTCTTTTTAATACTAATCCCGCTCAGGCGGGACTAATGGCTAACCGCGCAGGTCGAAAAATTTTAGGCCCTTTAATTATTTTTTGCCTTTGCCTGTTGTTCAGCAACTTTTGCACGTACATCATCCATATCAAGTTTTTTAACCTGAGATAAAATATCCTCCAGAGCCTCTTCAGGAAGTGCGCCAGGCTGCATAAAAACGAGTATTTTTTCTCTAAATATGGACAGAGTTGGTATGGATCGTATCCCAAAGGATGCCGCAAGGTCCTGACTTTCCTCTGTGTTGCACTTGGTAAATGCAATGTCTGGATATTTTTCAGAGGCCTTTTCGTATATCGGGCCAAACATCTTACACGGAGCGCACCATTCAGCCCAAAAATCTATTAATACAATATCGTTATCATTTAATGTTGGCTCAAGCTGTTCTAAGCTTAGATTAGTAGTTGCCATTTTTCCTCCAATATACCTTTTATGGGCAATTTATTTTTCAAATATTTAAGGTAATTTCCATTACACCACTATGGCAGTAAAAGAGTTATAAATTAAAGGTTCTTCTCCAATTTAGTTGGAGAAGAGGGTCCAAGGATTCCAGGG
>CAYSWP010000114.1:0-4167 GCA_964434795.1 uncultured Desulfobacteraceae bacterium
CACTGTTCGAGCAGGGTTCCTGAAGAAATAAGGCAATCTATGGCCCTCAACGATTTAGAAATACAGGAATCTATAGACTCCTGTTCAAGGGAAATTTTTCAATCCCTTCCTGCCGAAGCTGTCCTCTATGCCCAATGGAGCCGTCTAACAATAGACCTGAACAGAGATCCCAAACGGCGAGATAAAAAAGGTGTAATAGCTCAGGTCGACTACTATGGGCGATCCATCTATAACTCAGATTTTATTTTAGACGAAGAGGAGATCAAGCGAAGGCTCGCAGAATATTACCGGCCCTTTCATAACAGGTTAATAGAGGCCTTTGAAGGCCCTCATATTAAGGCATTATTTGACTGCCATTCTCTTAACGGGATAGGTCCTGCTGAGGCCCCGGACGTTGGGGAAAAAAGGAAAGACATTATCTTGAGCAATAACGGAGATAAAAACGGAAATTCAGATGGAAATCGTGGTAGAATAACCTGCTCCTCCGAATACATGCATATGATGAAAAAGACCTTTGAAAAAGAAGGGTTTTCCGTTTCAATAAATGATCCGTATGCCGGCGGTTTTATAATGAAAAATTATGGTAAAAAATTCGCCTTTAATGGAAAAATATCCGTACAGATCGAAATAAATCAAAATCTCTGTTTAGCCCCTTCCTCTAAATATCTTTCGACAAGCAGGGTTAATAATGTTAAAAATCGGGTATTACAGGCCTTTTTAGAAATTGCAGATAAACTTGACCTTTCCCCTGATGGAAATAACGGAAAGCCAGTATAAATTTTCAAGAGCAACAGTTTAGCCACTAAGCCTGCCCTGGCGCGACTTTCATGCAATTTAGATAAATAATTATTAATTCATCTTAATGTGCTATTTACCTCTTGTCTTTCAGGGCCAGGTCTGGGCCAGGGACACTAAGTCACAAAGGAAAGATAGGAACTTCAAAATCTTATAAGAATAAGTAGCAATAACTCCCAAAAAATTTTACAGATATTACCTTTTGCTGTGCATAAGAAATAATGTATCATTTTAAAGTTTTAGTGTCTTCGTGACTTTGTGGCAGAAATAATTCCTCTAGAATTTATGCCCTTAAAATTTGCAGGTGGAGATAAAAAAATGAAATGGAAAAAAAAGTTAGTATTAAAGCTAAATTTAATCCAAATAGTCGGAAATTTAATCGGGGCCTTACTTACCTACTTGTATTTTTCCAAAATTAATCCGGTTTTTCATGCCAGACATGAAACGATTCCCTTTTACGCCCATCTCTTTTTTATTATCGGCACCTTTTTTATTATCTTAAGCGTCGGGTTTTTTGTTAAGAAGTGGGGATCACCTCTCATGAAATTCCTCAAAGACGAGACAACAATAGATTCATTAGATGAGCCATCCTCCTGCAAACTTAAAAGCAGGGCGATTCAAATGGCCCCTTTTTCAGCAATCCTTACATTTCTGGGTTGGTTAAGCGCTGGATTCATCTTTGGTCTGCTGGAGCCTGTTGTATCTAAGATTTTATTAGGCATAGAGCCACCTGACCTGATCTCCTGCATGAGACGATTCTTTGGGATAACCATTATCGGAGGATCTGTTACTACATTATTTATTTATTTCGCCATAGAAAGCGTATGGCGACAGGCTATACCGGAATTTTTTCCGGAAGGAAACCTAAATCAAGTAAGGCATATATTTAAACTCGGTGTAAAGACAAGACTTCTCATTGTTTTTATTTTCATCAGCCTGGTTCCCATTCCCTTGCTTGGCATTGCCGCGCACTCAAAGGCCCAGGCATTACATAGCGCAGATGCAATATCGAGAGCACAAATACTGTCATCTTTATCCTTTGAGATTGTTTTCATAACTGCTATTTCTTTTGTCACCTCGATAATATTGTCCATATTTGTATCAAAAAGTGTTTCAATACCCCTCCATAATATTGAAAATGTCATGAAAGAGGTGGAGAAAGGCAACCTTGACGTACGCGCAGAGATTATATCCAACGATGAAATTGGCTCTGTTGCAGAGGGCTTCAACTTGATGGTGAACGGCCTTAAAGAGTCTGAATCTATAAAGAATTCTTTTGGTAAATATGTCAGCATGGAGATTAGAGATGAAATTCTTTCAGGGCGGGTATCCCTTGATGGAGAGATGAAGAGAGTAACCCTGTTGTTTAGTGACCTCAGGAATTTTACCCCATTTGTTGAGTCCACCCATCCAAAGCAGGTAATCACTATAATGAATCAATATTTTACAGAAATGACAGAGGCCATAAAAAAATATCGAGGACTGGTTCTCCAGTATGTCGGTGACGAAATTGAGGCGGTTTTCGGAGCCCCTGTCAGATATGATGATCACCCTGATATGGCAGTTGAGGCAGCATTAGAGATGAGAAAACGTATTATTTTGTTAAATAAGAACCTTGAGAAACAGGGAGTTAGCCCATTTAGACATGGAATAGGTATTCACACCGGCGCAGTGTTAGCCGGAAATGTTGGGAGCAAGGACCGAATTTCCTATGCCATGGTAGGAGATACTGTAAACCTCGCCTCCAGAATCGAGGGACTTACCAAACAACACTCTTGTGATATCTTATTAAGCCAGACAACATATAGCCTTCTGACCGGTAATTTTATTACAGAGCAACTTCCTACAGTCAGAGTCAAAGGAAAAAAAGAAGATGTAATGATTTACAAACTTGTAGACAATGCATAAAATACAGTATCTATTCAGCAAGACACGAAGTCACAAAGAAAAGACTGATATCAATAAAACAAATACATATGTGGCCAGCTTTTCTCAATAATATCAATAAACCATATATCAACCAGGCCATCAATGCAATGATTCCATAATCTTTGTGGCTTAGTGCCTTAGTGGCAATATACCTGAGTACAAAATACAAACCTTTAATCAAACCTCACTTTAAGATAAGCAATTAGATCTTCATTTAAGGAGGAAATTCTATGGAATATAATATAAACAGACTAAAATTTAGCTTGATCCTTTTGCTGATATTTTCTTCTATAATTATTTTTCCATCTCGCCCTACCCTGGCTCTTGAAAAAATGATTCATAATTCCCTCGGCATGGACTTTGTGTTGATTCCTGCAGGGACATTTGTCATGGGGACTCCTTCTTACGATCTATACAGGAGCAAAACTGAGGTACAGCATGAGGTAACAATAAGCTCACCCTTTTATATGCAATCAACAGAAGTCACGTTGAAACAATGGAGAGCCATTATGGGAAAGAGGCTTTTTGGCAAAATCAAGGGCCCGGATAACTTGCCCGTTACAAAGGTATCCTGGCATGATTGCATGAAATTCCTTAAGAAATTAAATGCCCTTGGACAATGGTCGTATCGACTTCCCACTGAAGCGGAATGGGAATACGCCTGCCGGGCAGGATCAACCACTGTCTATTCATGGGGTGATGACATTGATTGCAGCAAGGCAATGTACAGCAACAATAGCATTAAATCAGAACAATGCGTAGGCTATGTTAAATCAAGGGGATTGCCTGTTGACAGACCTGCTCCTGTGAAAAGCTACAATCCCAATGAGTGGGGCATTTATGACATGCACGGCAATGTGTGGGAATGGTGTTGGGACTGGTTTGGTGATTACGGCACAAAGCATAGGGTGGATCCTGTCGGACCTGAATCCGGAACAGAAAAAGTTCGCAGAGGCGGAAGCTGGTTTGGCCATATGCATTTATGCAGATCTGCCAATCGCAACTATGGTCATCAAGCCAGCCGTTATAAAACCACTGGTTTCAGGGTTGTAATAAGGAATATTCCTGATTTGGTGTCCATAGAGGAAGGTAAATAAAGCAGGACAATGTTCAGAGTTTTTGTGTGTCATATCTTTGCGGGAAATTAGTTTGTAAGCATTTTTTCTATTGTCTGCACCAAATCGTCCCGTCCCCTTTCTTTTAAAGGCGCAAGCATTTCTCGGTAAAATGATGCACGGTGTCTGATCAAAATATTAAAGCTTGATAAAAGCTCAGGTGTTACATCATCCTCTACAAATGCCCTTGTTTTATCAAGGGCGCCAATTGCCACAAGCTCGGTCATGGTTCGTACACATTTCTCACATTTTCCACAATTCAACCGGTCTTCCACATTTGCCAAACATACCCGAAAATTTTGAAAGGCAGCATCCCAGTCAGCTATCA
>CAYSWP010000115.1:0-4007 GCA_964434795.1 uncultured Desulfobacteraceae bacterium
TCTTTGTGACTTAGTGCCCCTGGCCCAGACCTGGCTTTGCAAAGTAGTTATTTGATATAAAATCCTTGAAAAATCAATAACCAATATACAATATCCAAATAATGTCGCGCCAGGGCAGGCTTTGTGGCAATATACCAGTTATGATGATTATTATTTTTCTATATAAGCCCATGAAGGTGAAAATTGCTCACCTTCAGAAAACGTTATCTGCCTTTGATTTTTTCCATTAGCGTTGGCAATAAAAATATGATATTTCCCACCATTTCTATTTGAACTAAAGGCAATATATCGTCCATCCGGCGACCAGCATGGGTCCTCATTGTCTCCTTGATCTTTATTAAGCCTGCGTAAGCCACCTCCATCCGGCGAAATGGTATATATGTCAAAATTTCCGTCGGACGAACCGGCAAAGGCTATTCTGCCAGGCTTTGACCAGGCTGGTGAGGTGTTATAATTTCCCTGGTATGTTAATCTTTCCACCTCGTTGTTGTTTATATCAAGGATGTATATCTGGGGAGACCCTGATCTGTTAGAAACAAAGGCCATCTTTTTACCGTCCGGGGAAAAGGCTGGAGATACATCAATTCCCCAATTGCTCGTCAATCTTTTTAATGTTTTGCCTTCTGAATTTATTGTATAAATATCTGGATTTCCACTTATGGTAAGGGTAAGAGCAATTTCCTGTCCACCAGGCTTCCATGCGGCAGCAATATTTAATCCTTTTTTATCAGAGATTTTTGCAATCGATCCTTTTACCATATCGCGCATTAAAAGCACTGTGCCGGAATCAAGGAAGGTGGTGTAAAGCATTTTCTCCCCTGAAAGAGATAATTTTGGAGATATGGTTATTGACTTATAATGGGTTATCTGCCTCAGATTATGACCGTCAAAATCAGACATGTAAACTTCTTTGTTACCTGTGCCTGTGCCGGAAAATGCTATCTGGGTCAAAAACTGTCCCTGATGACCGGTTAGCATAAAGATGATGTCGTTTCCCAGTCTATGCATCAACTGCCTTGATTGGTTTATTGATCCCAATGCCCTCTTGCCATACAACTGCCTTCCGGAAAAGACGTCGAATAACCTTACTTCAACCTTAAGCTGTTTGCCTATACATTCATAGCCCCCTTTTAAAAGAAGCTCAGCGCCTACAGCAGACCAATCCTTAAAAATAATGCTGTCATGGGTGATTCCTGAACCTGGAGTCTCAATGAACGAATCTTTCTCCAAGGGATTAAAATAACCGCTCAGGTCAAAATCATTGGATATTATGGCGGCAAGCTCTTTGCCTAATTCAGGGTTTTGATTATGAGAACCTATATACTTAAGGTCAGGCACTGCAATGGGAATCCTCCGCATAGAGGGAGAGGTTATATCAATATAAAGCCTTCCATCTGCTCGCTCTGCGTGGAAAATAACGCCTACGCTTAAGACTAAAGTCCATATTATTGCGAGGAAAATAGCTTTATTGCTGGGCAAGATCATTAAGGTTAAATTTGATTTCAATTTCATCATAACTTTTCAGGTAACCAGGTGGAAATTTAGGCAGTGGGTCTGATTTCTCTATGGCCTTTGAAACAGAGGAATCGAATAGAAGGTTGTTTGATTTTCTCTTAAACAAGGTCTTTAATATTTTCCCATCGCTTTTTACAGTTACTATAATGACCGCTTCCGGGCTTGTCACGTCTTTTAAACGAGAAAGGGCGGCAGGATATGACCAATTATTTTTTATAGCATTCTCCACTTCCATTTGATAAAGTTGAATGGATGTGCCGTCTCCGGAAGATACCCCTGACACCCCTCCTTTTCCTCCGTTAGACGATTCTCCGGTTCCTTCCCCGAGGATATCAGCTTTATTTTCAATGATGCCTTCTTTTTCTTTTTTCACCCTTTTTTCAATCTCATTAAGAGCCTTTTCAACTTGATTGTGTCTTTCTTTTTCCGCCTTTTTCTCTATTTTTGCAATAGCTTTATCGATAAGCTCTGAGGTTGAATGTGGCTCTTTTACTGACGGGGCCTTAGCTTTCGGGGAAATTCTTTTTGCCAAAATGCGAACTGGTTTCTTTTTCCCTGTGGTAATTCTTTTGGCCTTGATTGTTGTTTTGGCCTTTGTCTTTGGTGTATGAGCTCCCTTTTTTGTTACATGCTTAGGCGCTTTCCCTTTTTCTCCTGTCTTTACTGCGGCCCGTGATGGAGGCCCGACCAAGTCGACATGATATGTCCTATCCTCTATAGCCGGTAAGTGAATACCTGTGTATGGCCCAAAAAGAACTGTAGAAAAAACTAACAGGTGAAAGAGAAGGGACAGGGTCATCATCTTACCCCACTTCTCTTCTTTAAATAATGACTTAAAAATAGACCATTTGTTTTTCATTTATGCAAGGGTTCAGTTATCATTCCCACTTTGGTAATTCCTGCCGCCTTCACCTGGGACATAACCTTGATTACAAAGCCATAAGGCACATCTTTATCTGCCTCTAATAATATTTCCTTTTCTTTTCTGCGAAGGAATATTTTTTTTAATTTTGCATTTAGCTTATCAAATTCAATCTTATAATTTTCAATATATACGTGCCCTTTTTTTGTTATGGATAATATTAGAGGCTCATCTTTAGATTTAATACTCCTGCTTTCTGTTTCAGGGAGATTTACCTTTACTCCCTGTCTCATCATAGGCGCTGTAGCCATAAATATAATGAGCAAAACGAGCATTACATCAACCAGGGGGGTAACATTAATATCCGACATGAGCTCCTGCTTTTTTTCTTCCAAGTCCATCTCATTCACCCCTTGTCCTTTCCGTTGTGGCCTCCCTTAACAGTCCCCTTCCAAGTAATCCTGTAAGGTCGGAAATAAATGTTCTCATTTCCGTATCGAAAACATTAACCTTACGGGTAAAATAATTATAGGCTATAACAGCAGGTATAGCTGCAGCCAGGCCGGCTGCTGTGGCAATCAGGGCCTCTGCTATACCGGGAGCCACAACCGCCAGGCTCGCAGAGCCCTTAAGGCCTATAGACCTAAATGAGGTCATTATACCCCAAACCGTACCATACAGTCCGATAAAGGGAGCTGTGTTGCCGGTAGTGGCGAGAAAGGTAAGCCCCTTTTCAAGGCGAGAGTTTTGATTAGATAAAACCGTCCTAACCGCCCTGTGTACATTATCCATGATAGGCTGTTGCAAAAGAATAACATTATTTTCACCAGGGTTTCCCTGTGCAGTTTTTGAGCGATTAAATTCTGCATAGCCGGCCCTCAAGATCTTGGCCAACGGGCTAAATTTGAATATTTTTGCCTCGATATAAACCTTGCTTATCTCTCTGCTGGATGAAAAAAACTCCAAGAATATCCTGTTCTCATCTCTGCATTTTTTCAGAAGCCTTAATTTCATAAAAATTATTGCCCACGAGGTAAATGAAAAAAAGAAAAGGAGCAACAGTATAAATTTTACCATAGGCCCAGAATGAATTATCATCTGGACTATGTCGCTCATAAAAGGGTCATAGCCAAGAAATTGAAAAGAGTATTCCATTAACACAATCCTGTCGTTGGTTTACATTGAATTATTATAACTGCTCAGGTATCTTGCCACTAAGACACCAAGTCACGAAGATTATGAAATTATTTTTTGATGCCCCTTTTTATTCCTTTATTATGCGTGAACTCACACAGTAAAGAATGGGTTAATTTAAAGTCAAAGACTGCACCTCTTCAGACAAGAAGAAAAACTTATACCTATTCTTTGTGTCTTAGCGCCTTTGTGGCTGCCTGAACAGTTACGAATTATTATAATTGCTTTGTTGTTTAGGCAGAAGACTGAAGCCTGGATTATCTCAGCCATGCTAAGCCATGACGTCTGAAATCCGCACCTTAAACATTGACTATAATACTTAAATTGAATTACTAAAGTCAATTTAAATGAAAATCGTAACCATATCAGGTTTAAAGTTACAAAATATCTTCCTTGTTTTTAAAATCGAAATCAATGATGTAAATACATGCATTGC
>CAYSWP010000116.1:0-3923 GCA_964434795.1 uncultured Desulfobacteraceae bacterium
CCCGTGGGATATATAGATCTACAGTCATTTGTATAATGTGAATGACGAGGTCTGATATTAGAATATAATGAAAATAATTACACGGTATCTATATAAGCAATTCTTAACTTTTTTCTTTATGTCTCTGACCATTTTTCTGGTGGTTTATATGGTGGTTGAATTTTTTGGGAAGATAGACAGCTTCCTTGAGGCAAATGTTCCAATAGGTGTGGCCATTGTCTTCTTTCTCTACAAGGCGCCGTTCGTTATCTTACAATTAATCCCTGTATCAGTGCTTATTTCTGTAATGTTAATGATAGGACTTTTGAGTAAACATAATGAGATACTTGCAATGAAAGGCTCAGGGATGAGCATGTATAATTTATCATATCTGCTTGTAGGTATATCTATTATTATTGGCATTGGGTCATTTTTCCTCTCTGAATCTATTGTGCCGGTCACCAGCTCTATGGCCAATGATTTATGGAATAGCAAAGTAGAAAAAAAGGATTCTAAGGGCACTTACAAGTTATCTCACATATGGTATAAGGGCAGGGGTACAATTTACCAGATTAGGACGTTTGACCGCAAAAACAATATCGCCGAGGGTTTTACCATTTTTTTCTTTAATAAGGATTTTACCCTAAGAAAGAGGATTGATGCAAGAAGGGCTCAATGGATTGACGGAAGCTGGTATCTTAACAAGGGGCTTATCCAGACCATAAAAAGTGATGGCTCAAAAAAATCAGAAAGATTTACCAGCCACACTATTCAGTTGCCTGAAACCCCTAAGAATTTTGAGCGTTCCATGACAGCGCCTGAAGAAATGAGTTTTTGGGAGTTAAAAAAATACACGAAAAAAATAAAGGAAGAGGGTTATGGTTCAACACAATTACAGGTTGATCTCAATATTAAGATGGCCTTTCCCTTTATATGCCCGGTACTTGCCTTGGTGGGCATACCCCTTGCGCTGAGAAAGAAAAAGGGAGGCATTCCATTCAGCATTACTATTGGCATAGGAATCAGCTTTCTTTATATGCTAACATTCGGTTTATCTCGTTCGCTGGCTATATCCGGGGTTCTTCCGCCTATATTAGGCGCATGGATGGCCAACCTCCTCTTCTTGTTTTTTGGTATCTATCTCATACTTGCAGAAGAGAGTTGATATTATATTTTAAGAAGAAGGTATGCTTGCGTCCAAGGCCATTGAGATCTTATTCTTAAGCTCAGTTAAATCAAAAGATTTGATGACATAAAAATCTGCAGCAATGGATTTAATATCCTCCTTGAAGGTGTCATATGCAGTGCAAAGGATTACCGGCATATTGTAAAATTTGTTCCTTATTTTCTGCAATAGATCCAAGCCGTTATAATCAATCATTTTTATATCCAGTATAACAACATCGGGCTTTTGCTCTTCTATTTTTTCAATCAATTTATATCCATCTGCCGCAGTGATGACCTCATAGCCAGCCTCACTTAATTCCTCTGAATAAAGCAGTCTGATATGCTCTTCATCGTCAACAACTAATATTTTGGCCATAAACAATCTCCCTAAAATAAAATATTGACCAAATGATCAAGCGGCCTTGCCGTTATTCCAACGTTGAATTAAAAGATTTTTAGCCGCCTCAAATTGGGTACATTCTTCTTCTATAAATTCTTCTGATTCTCTTATGGACATCCTCTCTGTTTTTTTGACGAACGAAAGTGTTTTGCTCATATAAATAGGGATAAGAGAGTCTAAGAGTTCATCTCTGTTCCATAACTTATCCCTGTAGGCAATAATAAAATCAATCAAGATCTTAATCCACAGATTTGTGGGAAAATCAAATTGCTCTTGATCCATTTTCCTGATTTCTTGCAATTTATTGTTTGCACCTTTCTGGAGTACCTTTTCCCATATGTGACTATACAGGCTAAAACCTTCCTGGAATTTTTCTAATAACACCTCTTTATTCACATTAACAGGCGGTGGCATTTCTGTTTCTCCAAGGCCAAAACCAAAAATTGCAGTTGGCTTGCTCCACTTGACATTAGACCAGAATGGGTGAAAATTTATCATCAACTCAAAAACAGTCCCCAATACCTGCCTAAACATAGGGCCAAGGTCTGATCCAGGGTCTTTAGCACGGTGAATTTTCGGCCTGCCCATAAAAGCTTGACATATTGGGGTATTTTCATTCATGGCAATTGTAGTCATCCAGATATCAATCCCAAAATTGCTCACTGCATCTGTCCATGTGTCGTTTTGCAGGTATGTTTGCGCCAGCTTTCCGGAAAACCCAAAATCTCCTCCTATAGGCTGCCTAACCCTTCTTCCATAAAGGGATCGTGTCAGCGGATAGGCTATAGAGTTTGTTATAGTGCCGTCGTATTTGTGTCTCACATAAAGAGGGGCTACATAGCCAAAATCCTGGAAGAGCGGCTCGCCTAAATTCTTTATCCATTGCGGGGTTATGCTTTTTAAATCAGCATCAACTACAACTACACCTTTAGCTTCGAGGTCAACTATTTTTTGAAATAGATTCTTAAAGTTGTTCCCCTTCCCCTTTATTCCCGGCTCAGTAGAGATATATATTTTTGGAGTATCTGTCTTTATACCAAGAAAAATTTCCTTAGTACCATCCTGGGAGTTGTTATCACAATTGATTATAACTGACTTCATGTGACCAAAAAATGATGCTATTCCCTGGTCTGCTTGCTGCACCGGGTATGCAATTGAATCAGCTTCATTGTAGGATGGTATTGCTACAATGAATTCCGCCTTTTGGATGTTGTCAGGATTGACTTCCTTTTCAAACATTTCACAGCCCTTATTTTAAAAATTTAATATCAGGGAATAAAGATTAAATTTGCAAGCTTTCCTTAATTACCGTAGTCATGAAAGCCTTTTCCGCTTTTCCTTCCCAGCCAGCCTGCATCTACATATTTCTTAAGCAGGGGGCAAGGCCTGTATTTTGAATCACCAAGACCCTTAAATAGAACATCCAGTATAGCGAGACAGGTATCTAAGCCTATTAGATCAGCCAGGGCTAAAGGCCCCATAGGGTGATTCATTCCCAAGGTCATAACATCGTCAATGGCCTTTACTGTGCCTACTCCCTCAAATAGGGCATAAATAGCCTCATTTATCATGGGCAAGAGCACCCTGTTGCTTATAAATCCAGGAAAATCATTAGCATCTACCGGTATTTTTTTGAGTTTTACAGCAAGGTCGTTGGTTATCTTATTAGTCTCATCGGATGTTGCAAGACCCCTTATGATCTCCACAAGCTTCATCACTGGAACAGGATTCATAAAATGCATGCCTATGACTTTTTGAGGTCTTTTCGTTGCTCCTGCAATTTTTGTAATAGAGATTGAAGAGGTATTTGAGGAAAGAATTACATCCTCTCTGCATATATCGTCAAGTTCAGAGAATATTTTGAGCTTTAGCTGCTCGTTTTCTGTAGCGGCCTCGACTAAAAAATCCACCTCTTTCATATCGGAAAGGTCTGTTGAACCTTTTATCCTTGAAATGGCAGCCTTTTTTTCTTCAGGGGACATCTTTTCCTTTTTTACCATCCTGGACAGACTATTATTAATAGTTGCAAAACCTTTGTCTACAAATTCCGTACTTATATCATTCATAATTACGTTCAAACCATTGGCGGCTGCTACCTGAACTATTCCTGAGCCCATTTGCCCAGCGCCTATAATACCCATTGTTTTAACATTCATAAGAAAAGTCCTCCTTTATGATAAATCAAAGTGTAATGTTTAATTATATCCTTTTATAATAGCTTAAATAAATTTTAAAGTCAATAGTCGGAAATCCAGCAATTCTAATTATAGCGAAATAAGAAACTTAGCCACCCCAGTACCATCTTCCGGAGCTACGGGGCAGGCAGACCCACACAGACCCACACAGACATTTTAGCCGAGCAAGTCGCTCGGCTAAA
>CAYSWP010000117.1:0-3916 GCA_964434795.1 uncultured Desulfobacteraceae bacterium
GAGTTAAAATAACTCACTACCTAAGTGGCGACGAAAAACACCAGGTAATAAAATGACAAAAAAAAAGACGGCCAGGCTTGAGGTTATAACTACGCACATGAATGCCGACTTTGATGCTCTGGCATCCATGCTTGCCGTTAAAAAACTTTACAAAGAGGCTGTAATTGTATTTCCAGGTTCCCAGGGAAAAAGTTTGAGGGATTTTTTCCTCCATACAAGCTCCTATCTCTTTGATTTTGTAAAAATGAAGGATATAGACTTCAATTCTATCAGAAGGCTTATCCTTGTAGATACCCGCCAAAAGAAGAGAATTGGAAAATTTAAAGAGCTATTAGACAGGGACGATGTGGAAATACACATTTATGATCATCACCCGCCATCTGATGATGACATTAAAGGTGATTTAGAGGTCATAGAAAAAGCCGGGGCAGGAACATCCATACTAATAGAGATAATCCGGGATAGAGGCATCAAAATTTCTCCAGATGAGGCAACCTTAATGTCTCTTGGTATTTACGAAGACACTGGTTCTTTTACATTTTCCTCTACAATGGCAAAAGACCATGAAGCCGCTGCCTGGTTATTAAACCAGGGGGCATCTCTTAATACTATATCTGATATGTTAACGAGAGAGCTAACCGCGGAACAGGTATGGCTATTAAATGACCTAATGTCATCGGCTATAAAAGATAATATCAATGGTATAGAAGTAGTCATTGCAAAGGTAAGAAGCGAAAAATATATAGGCGACTTTGCTGTTCTTGTTCAAAAGTTCATGGAAATGGAAAATCTCAATGTTATATTCGCCCTTGCCCAGATGGCCAACAGGGTTTACCTTGTAGCGAGAAGTAGGGTCTCTGAGGTAAATGCCGCTGAGATTGCTGTTGAATTTAACGGAGGAGGACATCCGCAGGCAGCATCTGCAACAATCAGTGATAAAACCCTCATACAAGTAGAGGAAAGGCTTCAGAAATGCTTGCTGAACAAGGTTAACTTTGAAAGGCTGGCCAAAGATATAATGACATCCCCTGTCATACATATATTATCTGATTCCCTAATAAGTGAGGCAAGGAGGCTGTTAGCGAATTATAACATAAATGTGCTTATGGTTATTGACAAAGATAAAAAGCTCAAGGGGTATATATCTAATCAGGTAATAGACCGGGCTATTTCTCTGGGTCTTGAGACAAGGCCTGCAAAAGAGTATATGAATGTGGAGTTTTATCATGTAGAACCTGATACAACACTGAGTGAAATTCAGGATTTAATTATAGATAACAAGGTAAGAATCCTGCCTGTATTAAAGAACAACAATTTAGTCGGCGTTATAACAAGAACAGACCTTTTGAATATATTGATAGAACGATCATCTAAGCCGGAGTTTCTTTATGATTCTGAAAATGTACCTCGCTTTGTTAGAAAAAAGAACATTAAAAATATGCTCAACGAAAGATTGCCCGCCTATGTAGTAAAATTATTGAGGGATATGGGCGAGGTGGCGGATAAATCCGGATTTCATGCCTATCTGGTAGGAGGCCTCGTACGGGATATTACACTTAAAAGGGGAAATCTGGATGTTGATATTGTTATTGAAGGAGATGGCATTCAGTTTGCTAAAATCTTTGCCTCTAAATATAAGGTGAAGGTAAAGACTTACGCTAAGTTCGGCACTGCTGTCTTATCTATGCCGGACGGTTTTAAGATAGACATAGCAACTGCAAGGATGGAGCACTATGAGGCACCGGCCGCACTTCCCGTAATTGAACATAGTTTTTTAAAGAGGGATCTTTTAAGGAGAGATTTTACAATAAACACACTCGCTGTTTATTTAAATAAGGATAATTTCGGCGTACTTATCGATCATTTTGGTGCCTTAAAGGACATTAAGGAGCGAACCCTGAGGGTAATCCATAACCTTAGTTTTATTGAAGACCCTACAAGAATTTTGAGGGCCCTAAGATTTGAACAGCGCTTCGAGTTCAAAATAGGTAGGCTCACAGAGGGTCTGATACAAAATGCTGTAAAAATAAACTGCTTTAAAAATCTATCGAGTCAAAGATTTTTTGTAGAACTGAAGCTAATTTTAATGGAAGAAGATCCTGCAAAGATAATACGGAGGATGGATGATTATGATATATTGAAATTTCTCTCACCCAATTTAAAACTCACAGACGAGATAAGAAATATCCTCACAAAAATTAGGGGCATCCTCGGTTGGTTTAATTTGCTTTATCTAAACATAGATTATGATCCGTGGAAGATTTACTTTCTTGGACTAACCCATTCTTTATCAGACGATGCCCTTTACAAATTAGCTAAGTGGGGTAAAGCTCAAAATAAAGAAGTTATCAGTTTAATCGCCTCTCGTCATGAAACAAGGCAGGCATTAAAGGAACTTTATCGCGTAAAAGAAGGCAAAAATTATTCCATATACAGAATTCTTTCTCCCCTTTCTCCGGAAATGATGCTTTACAGCATGGCAATAACAAGGAGTGAAAAAATTAAGAGATATATCTCTATATTCTTCACAAGACTTAAAGACACACAAATATTATTAAAAGGGAAAGACCTTATTGACATGGGTTATAAGCCTGGACCTTATTTTAAAATTATACTTGACAGTATTTTAAAGGCCAGATTAGAGGATAACTTGATCAGCAAAGAAGATGAGATTGAGTTCTTGAAAAAAAATTTTATTAACAGATCCAATGGGTAGTCTATTTTTTACGCACTATATAAGGACAAGGGCAATTTATCCTTGCAAATAAATAACGCAGGCACTACACATCATAATTGACTACTTAGCCTAAAAAATGTCAAAATACACCCAATTCAATCTGAAATAATATTTCAAAAAAATATTGATTCAACCTGTACAATCTAAGACTAATCTACGATACGTATCTGGAGGAATAAAAAATGGAAAAAAAGAGGATTGTAAGCGGCATGAGACCAACCGGCAAACTGCATCTCGGTCACATTCATGGTGCCCTGAATAACTGGAAATCCCTTCAAAAAGATTATCAATGCTTTTACTTTATTGCTGACTGGCATGCCTTAACAAGCGAATATGAACATACGGAGATAATCAGGCAAAGCACTGAAGAAATTATTATTGACTGGATATCTGTTGGCCTCGACCCTGAGAAATCTGTATTCTTTGTTCAATCAAGTATAAAAGAACATGCTGAACTTTTTCTAATTTTTTCCATGTTTACACCCCTGTCGTGGCTGGAAAGAAATCCTACATACAAAGAGCAACTTCAGGAATTGACTAAAAAAAATATATACACTTATGGCTTTTTAGGCTACCCGGTACTGCAGGCCGCTGACATCTTAATGTATAAAGCTAACGGCGTCCCTGTAGGGCAAGATCAAAGCCCTCATGTAGAATTAACAAGAGAAATCGCCCGCCGGTTCAACCACCTTTATTCAGATACTTTCCCCGTACCTGAGGTTTTACTAACCCCAGAGGCAAAGATACTCGGAATAGACAGGAGAAAGATGAGTAAAGGTTACAATAATGCCATTTATATCTCTGACACGGAAGATACAGTAAACAAAAAGGTAGGCGAAATGATTACCGACCCCCAGCGTGCCAGAAAATCGGATCCAGGCAGACCATCGTTTTGTAATGTCTTTACCTTTCATGAACTTTATTCTAAAAAAGATAAGGTAAAGGAAATTGAAAAAGCTTGTCTTTCTGCATCTATTGGATGTGTGGATTGCAAACGCATGATGGCAGACAGCTTAAATAAGATGCTGGAACCCCTAAGGGAAAAAAGGCGGGAGATTAAGTCTAAGACAGGGGTTATAAATGATATCATTAATGAAGGCAACCAAAGTGCAAGCAGAATAGCCAAAAACACCCTAAAAGAGGTGAGAGAGCTTGTAAAAATCTAACCATGACCTTTAA
>CAYSWP010000118.1:0-3809 GCA_964434795.1 uncultured Desulfobacteraceae bacterium
CCTCCTTGGTATGAATTTCTCCTTGCTGTTTTTTAGCATTTTCTACCACTGTTTTTTTCTGAAATCAAGTTATTATAGATGCATTAATAATTTTTTGCTTTTTTGCTTGACAAATAGTGAAAACTTTATAAATCTGTCGACAGTCGACCATTAATTTTTTATTTATTGCATTAAAAAAGTGGTAAGGCGAATAGACGTTTTTAATATTTAGAGCCCTGATGCGGCTTTTTGGTTGTCATGTTTTTTGATACTGAAAATCATATAGAAAAGGGATGGGATAGGCCTGAGACAAAAAGCTTGATGGCTGTAGTCCTGGATGCCTTGCGTACAAGGATTCTCACAGGAGAGCTCAAGCCTGGGAGCAAAATAAATGAATCCGATGTTGCATTAAGGCTTGGTGTAAGCAGGTCGCCGGTTAGAGAGGCCTTCAGGGTTTTAGAGAGAGAAGGTCTCTTAGTTACATTACCGAGGAAGGGATCATATATTACAGATATAAGCCTGCAGGATTTGAAAGAACTTTTTGAGGTCAGGGTGTTGTTAGAATGCTATGCCATTGACAGCATAAAAAAGAGGGCCCCGGAATCGCCGGACCAAATCATGGCCCTCATAGACGAAATCGGCAATGAATTATTTAAAGAGCCTGATGCATTTACGGTTATCTCAGGTTTTCATTATAGCCTGGTCGAGCTGTCTGATAACTATAGATTAATAGAATTATATAAGATATTGGCTGTATCATTGAGAAGATATCAACTGATTTATCTCGGTAAAGGAGGACAAAGGGAGGTTTCCCTGAAGGATCATAAAACTATTGTTGATATACTCAAAGATGGAAATTATGCCTACGCCAAAAAATATCTAAAAAAACATATACGATATGTAGAAAAGATTGCGGAAAATAAGGTAAAGGAAATTTTGGCCGTTTAAAATAATCTTGGACATAGGGCCTTGAAGAAAATTTTTTCTGGGAGGTTTATATACTCGAGATTTGAGAGAAGATGGAAGGAGATAATTTATGGATATAAATATATCTAAATTAAGGAAAGACTTAGCAAGGATTGTCGGGAAGGACTATGTCTCTACGGATAGACCAACATCGGTTGTTTACGCAAAGGACACCATGCCCTGGGATGTGGAGGAAAAAAACATTCCATACGCTGTAGTGAGGCCGTCTAACAGCAAAGAGGTTTCAAAGATATTAAAATATGCCAATGAAAAATTGATACCGGTTCACATCCATGGTTCCGGCACATCACTTGTTGGACTTGCAAGGCCAAAGACAAAGGGAATCGTATTGGATACCGGAAGAATGAAGGGTATAAAAGTGTATCCTGAAAGGGGGTACTTTGAGGTAGGCCCGGGCATGCATGTAGCACAGGTAAGAAAAGAGTTGGCAAAATACAGGGCAATGCTTCCTGTATTTCCGGGAAGTGAATTAGTGGCCACTATAGGTGGAGCTATAGCAGTGAATACGAGCGCTCATGCTGTTGATGCAGCGCTCGGTAAGCCCGGTGATTTTATACTTGGCCTTGAGGTGGTGCTGCCAACAGGAGAAATTCTGCAAACTGGGACTGAGTCAACAAGGAGGCCCGCTGGAATTGATCCGACTAAATTTTTTATCGGCTCAGAGGGCCTGTTAGGTGTATTAACAACGCTGAGGATGAGATTAATCCCTCTACCCTACTTTGGGCATGTAGTCGCATATTATAATAAGACGGAGGATATACTGAATACTGTAATGGATATGTACAAAAAGGGTATTCACCCACCCCTGTTTTTTGAGTATCTTGATGAAAGCGCTGCAAAGATTGGATTTGAGGCGGTAGGGCTTGAAAAGCCGCCAGGCGCCGTTGCCATGATGCGTTTACATTCCTGGAGTAAGGAAGGCAGCAAGGAAAAAGCAAGGGATTTCCTCGAGTTTTTAAAGGAGAATAACCCGATTGAGGCAAAGATTGTGAGTAATGAAGAGGAATGGGGCAAAATATGGGGAAGCAGGGCTGAGGCCGGAAATTATATGTATCGCCTTGGAATGACCTTTGGCAGTGAAATTTCACCAAGGGTGGATAAATTAATGGAGGCGTTTCATGATGCCCAGTTAATTGTTAAGAATCTAAAGAGCTACAAAAATGCAGAGTTTATTTCCTTTGGTCATATTGGAGCCCCTACAATTCATGCCTATGCATTTATTCCGACAAAGGACATATCTAATGAGGTTAAAAAGGCCATAACATTAGAGATGAGGGAAAAGAGCGAGGATTTAAATGTAAAATATGGAGGATGTGGAGGAGAGTGGGGATTGACTGCGCAGCGAGTATCATTTCTAAAGAAAAAATATGGCGAATCTTTGTATGAGCTTTTGGTCACAATGAAAAAGGCCTTTGATCCCAATGATATACTTAATAGGGGGAACCTTCAGGGATGGGTGTAAGCCAAAATAAAGAAATCGGAGATATCCTGTTAAAGGAAATTGGAAAGTGCAGGGCATGCAGATTCTGTGTTGATGTATGCCCTACCTATCAAGCCACTGAGTGGGTGGAAAACATGTCACCCTATGGCAGGCTTCAAATAATTAAATACCTGCTTAACGGAACATTAGATGAAGATGACCCTTTAATATATTCCCTTTATTCCTGTCTCCAGTGTAAACGGTGCGATCTAGTGTGCAAGGCTAAGGGGCAAAATTTAGATGTATCGGATTTAATCAGGCAGGGAAAATATTATCTGTCCCATGGTCTTTTGAAAGGGCGAAAAAATGAAAAGGTCTAAGAAATTTATTTCAGAGGTATTGTCCACACTCAAGGAAAATATTCTCAACACAGGTGACCCCCTTGGAATGAAGAAAGTGTATTGGACAGGCTGGGCAGAAGGGATGAATCTTCCCAGAACTGGAGAAACTATTATTTTTACTGCAAGAATGTATCAGATGTTGCCTTATATTTTACAGGTAACAGATCTTGTCACAGCGGCAAGACCATTTTTGTCCAGAAACGGCCTGGGAAGCATTGTGAATGCAGGAAACCGTCTCATGGGGGACAAAATAATACGGTTTAAGGCATTGGGCTCTAAAGGGCTGAAGTCTAAAAGCGAGAGGATACTAAAGGGGATTACCCGGGCATTAATTGCAGCAGGTCAAAGGCCTGCATATCTATACGAGGAAGAGCCTTATAGCGGTGTGCTTTTATATGATCTTGGTCTTGATGAATACATTGAAGGGCATATAAGAAAAATATATGAATTATTAAAGGACCATGGTGTAAAGAGGATAATAGGAGTTGATCCTCACACGGTTTTTATGTTGAGAAAGATTTTCCCAAAATATATAGACAATTATGATATAGAGGTAAAACATTACTTAGAGATTCTTTCAGAAGAGAGCGAGGCGCTGAAAAGTTATCCCAGAAAGACATCAAAGGAAGAATTTGTAATTCATGATTCCTGTTATATGACAAGAGAGCTAACCGTGATAGAGCAGGTAAGAAAGGTTTTAGAAAGTATAGGGATAACGGTTCGGGAGCCTGAAAACACAAAACTTGACACTAACTGCTGTGGTGGTCCTATTGAGTATGCATTTAGTGACCTGAATGAAAAGATCTCTAACGGCCGGGTAAAAGAATTATCTTCGATAGCCAAAAATATAATTGTCGAATGCCCTATTTGCCTTATTAATTTGAACAAATATGAAATTGAAATGGGCGTAAAAGTTCGGGATATAGGGGAGCTTCTTTTTGAACATTTTATGGGTCCGGAAGTAACATCTCAATAAGTCCGGGCAGCTTTAGAAAAAATCCCCCTCAATCCCCCTTTTTAAA
>CAYSWP010000119.1:0-3752 GCA_964434795.1 uncultured Desulfobacteraceae bacterium
CCTTATTTGTTCGTTAACCCTTACGAGGGGTTTTTTATAAATGGTTACCTCCTATGTTTTACTTCGTTAATAATATTATCAATAATTTCTTTAGGCTGCATAGGCGGGAGATTTTTTCCATCCCTAAGTCTAATGCTAACAGTGCCTGTCTCTGTTTCCTTGTTCCCTATAATAAGCATGTAAGGTATCTTTTTCATCTGGGCCTCCCTAATTTTAAAGCCCAGTTTTTCATTTCTGAAGTCTTTTTCTACTCTAATATCCGCCTCAAAAAGTGTTTCAAATAAACTTTCTCCGTAAGAAATATGGCTATCAGTAATTGAAAGGATGATAGCCTGAACAGGGGCAAGCCACACTGGGAAAGCACCTGCATAATGCTCTATTAGTACGCCAAGGAAACGCTCAATAGATCCAAGTATTACACGGTGTATCATAACCGGTCTATATTTTTCACCATCAGAGCCTACATAAGTCAGGTCAAATCGTTCGGGAAGAACAAAGTCGCATTGTATAGTGGCGCATTGCCAGCTTCTTTCCAGGGCATCTTTAATCTTAACATCTATTTTTGGCCCATAAAATGCTCCATCCCCTTCGTTTATTTGGTGTGGGAGATTAATCTCTTGTACTGACTCAATCAGGGCCTTTGTTGCCTTTTCCCAGTCTTCGTCTGTTCCTATAGAATTCTCCGGCCGTGTGCTAATCTCTATTTCATAATCGAAACCGAATACGGCCATTATATCCTTTACAAAGTCAATGATGTTCTTTATTTCAACCTTTAGCTGTTCAGGTGTGCAAAGTATATGTGCGTCATCCTGAGTGAATTGCCTTACCCTGGTTAAACCGTGCAACACTCCAGATCGTTCATGTCGGTGTACTGTGCCTAACTCAAAGTATCTCTTAGGAAGGTCCCTGTAACTTCTCACAGCGGATGAGTAAATAAGCATATGGGACAGGCAGTTCATTGGCTTTATACCGTAAGACTGATCTTCTATTTCGGTAAAGTACATATTTTTTCTGTAGTGATCAAAGTGACCTGATTTTTTCCATAGGTCTGTTTTTAAGAGCTGTGGGCCCATAACCAGCTCATAGCCCCTTTTTATATGTTCTTTTATCTCAAATTCTTCAAGGATGTGCCTTAACATGGCTCCATTGGGGTGGAATAGTATCATTCCCGGTCCAACCTCTTCCCTGATGCTGAAAAGGTCAAGTTTTTTTCCAAGTATGCGATGATCTCTCTTTTTAGCCTCTTCAATTTTTTCCAGGTGCTTGTCAAGGGACTTCTGGTCAGCAAAGGCAATGCCGTAAATCCTGCTCAACATGGCCCTTTTTTCATCGCCCCTCCAATAGGCCCCTGCAACCTTTGTTAATTGAAATGCCTTTATTTGTCCTGTTGAGGCAAGATGGGGTCCGCGGCACAGGTCCGTGAAATCACCCTGTTTATATAAGCTGACTGTTTCCTCTGCAAGATCCTCTATGAGTTCCGCCTTATAGTCTTCACCGTTGGATTTAAAGAATTCAATTGCCTTAGCGCTGGAGATTTCACTTCTACCAAAGGGAACGTCCTTTTTAATTATTTCGGTCATTTTTTTTTCGATCAAAGGCAGGTCTTTAATCTCAAAGGGTCTTTTGTGATCAAAATCATAATAGAAGCCGTCTTTAATAGCAGGGCCTATAGTAACCTTTGTGCCTGGGAATAGCTCCTGGACAGCCTGAGCCATAACATGGGCTGCGCTGTGTCTCATTATTTCAAGCCCTTCCTGAGAATCTATGTAAACAGGTTCAATCTCAGATTGTGAAATAATAGGCCCTGAGAGATCCTTAACTTTACCATTTACCTTGATCGCTGCTATTGTTTTTTTGTCGTTAACACCTAAGGCCTTTAATGCCTGAAATCCATTTAATCCTTTAACCGGCACTTGAACTAAAGGTGAATCTTTTAAACTTATATTTATTTTTTCTTCATTTTCCATTTACAAACACCTGATTTAAAATAAGGCATCTAAGAAATGCGCTGCTTAGATGCCTTATGGTTTTAAAGCATATTCTAATAATAATTATCTATATCATTTTTATTTATAATGTTACAAGTCATTATTTTTTTATAAGCAATAAAGATAGCCGTGAACGGTTACATTAATCTTCGGCAAACTTTTTTATACCTTCCCTATAAAGATCGTTTCCATTACAATCATTAACTACTGTTACAGGAAAATCCTCTACCTCTAATATCCTTATGGCCTCAGGTCCTAAGTCCTCATAAGCAACAATCTTGGCTTTTTTAATCCTTTTGGCTATTAAAGCGCCTGCGCCACCTGTTGCTCCAAAATATACGGCCTTGTGTTTCTTCATTGATTCAATGACTTCCTGTGACCGGTTTCCTTTTCCTATCATGCCCTTCAGTCCAAGTTCAATTAATGTTGGGGCATAGGGGTCCATTCTGTAGCTGGTGGTAGGACCGGCTGATCCAATTGGCTTTCCAGGCTTCGCCGGGGTAGGGCCAACGTAATAGATTACCTGGCCCTTTATGCCAACGGGTAGATCTTTCCCGTTTTTAATAAGGTCAAACAATCGTTTATGTGCAGCGTCTCGTCCAGTAAGCAAAACCCCGTTTAATAATACCTTATCTCCAATTCTTAAATTTTCTACATCCCCATCAGATAACGGGGTTGTTAATCTAATTTGTTTGGCCATATTCTCCTCCAATATATTTGAAATTTGAAACTTGAAATTTGAAACTTGTCGAAGATCCCGCCAAGCGGGGAAACTAAAAACTAAATAAACACAAACAGCATCCGATATGGAATACCAAGTTTCAAATTTCAAGTTTCAAATAATCGCCTTTTTATGTCTTGCTGCATGACACTGGACATTTACTGCTAAAGGCAGGCTTGCAATATGACAGGGTTCAGCCTCTATAAAAACATCTAATGAAGTGGTGTTTCCGCCATAGCCCATTGGACCTATGCCTAATTTATTTATTTTTGTTAAAAGTTCCTCTTCAATTTTTGCCAGGTACTGGTCGGGATTTCTATCTCCTATGTCCCTTAAGATGGCCTTTTTTGCCAGTATTGCTGATCTTTCAAAGGTTCCGCCAATCCCGATGCCGATAATAGTGGGTGGACATGGATTTGAGCCGGACTCTTTTACCCTGTTTATTACGAATTCTTCAATTCCCTCTAAACCTGCAGCTGGTGTCAGCATAGTTACCCTGCTCATATTTTCAGCACCACCACCTTTAGGAGCGAAGGTTATTTTTATATTACTTCCAGGGACAATTTCCATATGAATGATAGCCGGTGTGTTATCTCCAGTATTTTCTCTTGTAAATGGATTGCAGGCGGATTTTCTTAAATAACCGTCTTTATATCCCTGCCTAACCCCTTCGTTGATTGCCTCCTTTAGCCCTCCATCTGTAATGTGCACATCCTGGCCAATCTCTATAAACACCACTGCAAGGCCGCAATCCTGACATATGGGAGCCTTCTCTTTCCGGGCGATTCCGGCATTTTCTTTTAACTCTTTAAGGACCTCTCTACCAGGTTCTGACCTTTCATTTTCAATAGCCTTATCAAACGCAAGAAGCACGTCATCACCAAGGTTATAATTAGCATCCATGCACAAGTCTCTGACTACCTTGACAATTTCCCTAATAGAAATTTCTCTGATCATTGTCTTTTTCTCCTAATGTTAATGGCTTTATAAAATAGGGTTCTTCTCCAATTTAGTTGGAGAAGAGGGTCCAAGGATTCCAGGGG
>CAYSWP010000120.1:0-3673 GCA_964434795.1 uncultured Desulfobacteraceae bacterium
CACAACACCGCCGGTCTGGCCAGTGCCTCCGCTCCAGGCAGTAAGCTTTCTGCCTACCAGATCACCGACTTCCTTCTCAACTTCTGCTATTGCATCGTCACAATCACGCTTTGTCACTTTAAATGTCTTGGAAACATTGGCACCTAAGGAGCGTGCGGCGCTGTCATATCCTTGCCCGTCCACCCTGGCAGAGGCTTTGCAGTAGCCGTCAGATGTCTCCTTTGTCTTTACCTTTAGCCATACAATATAAACGGCATCTGTTGCGTATTTTTTGCAGAGTTCCATGCAGGCCAAAGGGGAGTCGTCCCTGGCACGCTCCATAATACGGTTGTATTCACGTTCGCTGGAATCCTTTGCAAAGGGATCGATGACCTCAAAGCCATGACGTACTAATTGATTCTGAATAAAGCCCATCATTCTGCGATACTCCATTGTTATATAACCCCCTTCTTTTACTTCACGTCCCTCCTCAGAGTAAAATGGGAGAACTACGATCCGTATCTGCGCTATTGCCGAAGACGCAAATACGGTTCCCAACAGCAATGTTACAGCAATGAATTGGACTAAAAGAAGATTAAAAAAATTTGTTTTATTCCTGCCATTTGTGTGTGATTTATTCATTTGTTTTCCCTCCATATTTTAAAATATCCTAAATATATAAACTATTTTTTCTAAGAAATAAAGCATTAGTTAAATTTATTTATGTAAAAATTACTTTTAGATTTGTTAGCGGATGTTCTTTATCCTGTTACTCAAAACCTCTGTTTAGCCCGTAGCGCCATGAAAATTGTTTCATATACCTCCTGTGTTTATGTCCTATAGGGGACGTTAATGGCCGATCATGCGCAAACTCAATTTTCCTGATGGATGCCTGGTATGGCCTGATATCCTTGAGAATTTTTAGAGCCCTGGCCGTTGCCTTAAAGGTGAAGTCCGCCATTGTTACATCTTTATCACCTTTTGCAATGGTACGAATCATACTGTAAAGATCTTGTTCTAATTGAAAGGAATCGGTATCCTTGACACGAACATGCCAGACCACAATACATCCCCTGGGATCGCCAGGTTCAACATGCACACGGTAGCGTTCTGCCTCAACCACCCCAGGGGTGCGGCTTAAGATGTCGTTAAATAATTCCGTCACTTCGTAGCGCGTAACCCCGATGAGTGTAATGATAATAAGATTGCGGCGGGCCTCTATTTCCTGATCTAAAATGCCGCCTTTGGCATGGATTTCTCCCTTTTTACCCGCTGCATCCGCCATACTCACCCACACAATCAAGGCCATCGCAAGGATTATGAGCGTAATTGGCCTCATAACACTTGAAGATATTTTTAGCGTTTTCTTTACTGTTCTTTTCATTGTTTTATACCTCATACTATATCCATAAAGGCGACTGCTTATTCATAGGAATCGAAAAACTAACGTCTATGATAACCATGATTTACCCAAACCCTCTTTTCAAAACTATGACCTGGCTCCTTCAAAATCCTGGTCCGATGACCCCTGATCCATCTGCCTCTTCGGTTATAATGACCTTGATTCCAGACCCTTTCATAGCTTGGACGGACCCTGACTCTTCTTATTTCCCAGTGTCCGTGTCGCCTCGGTGGAGGTGGTGAATAATTGTGGGTTGAAGGAGAAGGGCCAAAATACCGATTATTATAAATAGCATTTCTTCTTATTTCCCGGTGTCCGTTTCGCCTCGGTGGAGGTGGTGAATAATTGTGGGTTGAAGGAGAAGGGCCAAAATCTCGATTATTATAAATAGCATTTCCAAGAATGGCAGCCCCCAAAGCTATTGCTGCACCTTCCCATCGATACCTCTGCTTTTTGCCAGCCCAAGCTGACGGCGCCAGAAAAGTAATGCACAAAATTGTCGCAAATAAGGCAATAAAAAATTTATTTTTTTTCATTTTTTCCCTCCTTTATTATTAATAAAATTTATGAGTTAAATATATCATGCATCCCTGATTTATTATGTCGTGTAGAAATGGAATTTTTCAAGAAGGGTTGTATAAAAAAATAATAAATTTTTTCAATAAACAAAAAGGGGTATCCGTTTCGATTATTTTCAGAGGAAAAAAGATATATTAGTGAATATATATTTAAACAGGCAAAAAATGATTTGAGCAAAGCCTAAAAGAAGATTACGCGAGGGGGAAAGATGTCAAATAATAATGATGAGATTCTTATTGCATATGTAAACCATATGATAAATACAGGAAAAACTAAAATTCAAATACCAGACCATTTGCTGCGCGATGTCAGCAAGGAAGCTTTAGAAACCGTACGCCAGCTGCTGAAATTATCAGGCGTAAGTCCAGAAATTGTTGTTAAGTAATTTTATAACTTAAATTTAAATAAGTGGGTATGCACTTTACTGAACAGCTACAAGATATAGCTGTCGGACATCACAGGCAATAGGAATACTTCTTTATATTTGGTAGAGCGGCCGTTGCCGGTTTTCATGAATAGTTTTTGATGCGTCATTAATTATCAGCGATATTAGTATTTTATAAGCACTACAGATTGTTAGTTAACCGAGATCTACAAATAGTCATGGCACGATGTTCCCAACTGGTTTAAAAGACATCTGTTGCCTCTTTCACCTTGCATAGTGCTTAGTTGAGTTAACTGCATACCCACTTTTAGATAATTGATTTCCATTGATGTTATTGAAAACAAGAAAGGGGAACATTTTGTCCTTGATAACCCTGATGACTTCCCGGTTGAAGTCCTGGATCTTCAGCCTGATTTACGGCATCTTCTCTTACTGGTTCGTGGTCAATCTAATAGAGGGCAAAAGGACATCCATACACCAGGTATATTTATATTGACGATGACCCGAATGATACATTAGTTGGCAACACCCAGATAGGTTGGAAAAAAATCTTATAATAGATATCTTATAATATTACTGTGACGTGCTTCTCAATTAGCTGAAGACGCAAGGAACCAACAGGGGGCTGAGGCAATCCACAGCCCTCCAACCATTTCCTTACAGGAGATGGTATCTTGTTCCTCAAGACCTCATAAAAAGCGTGGTGCCTCTTTCAAGCGCATTTTATACGCTTTTTTATCAAAAAAGAATCTTTACGCTTCGCCCCGCCCACCTTAACCGAAAGGGTGAATCACCTTCCCGTTAGGAATGTTCAGTGCGAGGTTCTATAATCATAAAGAAAAAAAAGAATTTCTCATTGCCTTTCTCTGCCTACCCGTTTATGAATCACCAAAAATCTTCTCACCTTTTTTCAAACAGCCTGGTCCCCAGAAATGTTCGGCTCTTAACGTCTATAAGGAGAAGAGATAAAACTCAGTCCTTGTAGGCGAACTCCTGCCATATCTTGTTACACTTCCTGATCCTGCTGTTAAGCTCAGCTATCTCATTAAGAAGTCTCTCTTTGCTTATCCAGACTGCGTATCTTTGGTAGGTCTCACGGAGCATGACTGCCCTGTCCTTGAACTCCATTTCAACGAGGTCCTTGAATCTCTGGTGGATGTTTTTCCTTCCCATCTCATGACTTAAAAGAACGTATCAGATGTCAGGCACTGACATTTGACATTACAATAGTCCCATTCATTTCCTTCGTACTGAAACTATCTCAGCCATAATACTCAAGGCAATCTCATCAATGGTTGATGCCTTTATATCTAATCCTATTGGGACAT
>CAYSWP010000121.1:0-3515 GCA_964434795.1 uncultured Desulfobacteraceae bacterium
GATGAAATCTATGGACAGAATTTGGTTGAAGGTTTAAGGCTTAAAAATATTAAAACCGGGGAAAATAAGGATCTTCCAGTGAGCGGTGCGTTTGTATTTATTGGTTATATACCAAACCTGAATTTTCTTGGCACTATTGTTAAGAAAAGCGACGACAATTATATCCTTGTTGATAAGGAGATGGCCACATCAAGAGAGGGTATTTTCGCATGCGGTGATTGCTGCAAAAAGAACCTTAAACAGGTTGTCACTGCATGTGGGGATGGGGCCACAGCCGCCTTTTCCGCACAGCATTATGTTGAGAAGTTGAAGGGAGAGGAATATGTCTAATGGGGAGTATGAAAAAGGCTTAGCCACATTTGAAAAAGAAGGATTAATAGGTACAATTACATTAAGAAGACAGGAAAAAAAGAATGCCCTTAATTACGATCTCTGGCTTTCCCTGGCCGACGCCGTAAAAGAGGCGTCTATGGATGAGGATGTGAGGGTTGTTTTATTAAAAGGTGAAGGAGATTCCTTTTGCACAGGCCTGGACCTGAACCCGGATAACAAGGTGATAGATGAATTGTCAAAGGGCCCCTCTGCAAAACAAAAGGTAAGGCTTTTTAACCTTATAAAAATGATTCAGTCTATACATACGGAATTAGAGCTTTTGCGATCCCCTGTCATTGCAGCTATTCAAGGGCACTGCTTGGGCGCTGGTTTAGAACTTGCCTGCTCATGTGATATGAGATATTGCTCGACCGACGCTGTTTTTTCCCTTCCAGAGGCAAAATTTGCAATTATCACAGATGTTGGAGGGTTGCAAAGGTTGCCGAGGATTATAGGCCGTGGAAAGGCCAGCGAAATGGCCTTTCGGGGCCACTCCATTGGAGCTGAAGAAGCACACAGGATAGGACTGGTAAATGAGGTTTATGAAACACCAGAGGTGTTGTTTGAAAAGGTGGATAAAATAGCCGGGGAAATTGCAGGTAACCCGCCCCTCGCTGTTCAAGGGGCAAAAGAGGTGCTTTTACACAATGAAGAAGTTCCGATTGCGAAAAGCCTTGAGTATAATGCAGCGAAATCAGCCATGATACTACCCTCGGAGGATTTATTAGAGGCTCTCAACGCATATTTAGAGAAAAGGAAACCGGAGTTCAAAGGGAATTAGGGTATAGCTATCGGATTCAGCCGATCACAGTTGACTCATCATCAGGCATAGCAGCAGCTTTAATACCTTGAGCATGATCTACCTTCCCTAATAACAATGCCCCGGCTATAAAGAATATAATGATAGAGATAATGCTTAGCCTGCTTGACCCCGTTAATTGACCCATTATGCCGAAAATTGACGGACCGATAATGCCGGAAAATTTACCACTCACATCATAAAACCCGAAAAATTCAGCGGACTTACCCTTTGGCACCATTGATCCAAACATAGATCGGCTAAGCGCCTGGGATCCACCCTGCACCATTGAAACCAAGAATGCCAATATCCAAAAATGGACTGGTTTTTGCATAAAGTATCCAAGGATAACGATAATTGAATATATACCTAAAGATAAAAGAAGTGAATTTTTTGTACCTAACTTTTCAGGCAACCTGCCAAACAAAAGGGTAAAAGGAATACCAAGAAATTGCACCATTAGAATTGCACCTATCAGGTGGAATGTTCCAATGCCTATTTCCGCACCAAATATCACTGCCATAACGATTATGGTGGTTATTCCGTCATTATAAAGCCAGAATGCCACAAGGAATTTTACCAGGTCCTTAAATTTACTAAAATCCCTTAGTGTATTTCTAATCCTTTGGTATCCAGCCAATAAAGGGTTGGAGCTTTCATCGCTTAAGATTAATACCCTGGGTTCAGATACGTTTTTGAAGATAGGTATAGAAAAAATAGCCCACCAAAGAGCAACAGTAAGGAAAGATATCCTCGTGCCCCATTGGGCATCAGGAATGAAAAACAGGGACGGTTTAAGTATCATAAGCAGATTAATAGACAAAAGAATACCGCCACCTAAATAGCCGTATGCATATCCCTCCGCAGAAACCCTGTCAATTTCGTCCGGGCCTGCTACGTGAGGCAAAAGGCTATCGTAAAAAATATTACCCCCTGCAAAGCCTATTCTTCCAAAAATATATAAAAGAGATGCATAAAACCACATGCCGTTAGTTATTCCTGTTAAAAGGGCAGTGGCAAAAATTCCAATAACGGCAAACATAGCAAGAAATTTCTTTTTAGCCCTGGAGTGATCACCGATTGCCCCTAAGATGGGAGCGGTAATTGCAATAATAAGCATGGCAATGGTATTGGAATAACCCCAGTAACTGGTTGCAATTGTTTTATCCAGAGTTGAGCCGGCAACACTACTGTAAAATTCCGGAAGCACTGCCGCCATAATGGTTGTTGCAAATGCAGAGTTTGCCCAGTCGTACAACTTCCAGCTTCTGACAATCTTTTTATGGTCCTTGTTCATTTATAGCTCCGTTAATAAATTAGCCGGCAATTGGGTATAAATTTTTAAGGTTGACCCTCTGTAGTTGCCCTGCGGTTGCTCTGTGCATTTTTGCCTGCACTGTGAAATCCCGAAAGGCTATTCCTCCAAGTCGGCCATATCAGTCTATAGCTCAAACTCTGCATCATAAAATTTTAATTTAATTTTTTTTGATTCAAAGGCGCCAATATCATCAAGGAAATTAAGGTATGCTTCCAGGCATTGGTCTTTCTGTAAAAGATTTTTTTTCATGGAAGCAAAGTCTTCTGTGGATAATAAGAGATCATTTTCAAGCTTGAGATCATTATTTTTTCTGTTTTTTTCCGGTGATTTCATAGTATCTATCCATCTGTCCGTACTTCTAAAAATATTCCTGGACTTCCTTCATGTTTATTTCATTAAATCTGAGCAACTCCTTTATGTCAGCCATTTCCCTTAAGGCCCGTTCCGGATTGTTTTTCATGGCAAAGACTTTCAGGGCCACAATGTGTTCCGGCTTAACCACGGGCAGGGTTAGGCCGCTAAAAACAAGAAGCCTTCTGGACTCCTTAAAAATGCTATCTGCCGTGCCCCCCCTTACATAAACAAAGTCTATCCTTCCCAAGCCTGATAAGGGATGCACATGATTTGAATATCCACTGGACCTATAGATTGTTTCAAATCCGAGGGACTCTACATTTGTGATTATATCTTTCTGGTCATCCTATCTGACAATAAAGTCAACATCCTGTGTGGCCCTTATATATCCATATGCCTTCAGGGCAAAAGCACCTATCAGGGCATAGTCAATCCTTTCTCGTTCAAAGAAATTTATTAAGAGTTGAAATATTTTTTTAAACCTCATTTCACCCAAATTTTCATTTCCTCACTTTTCCCAGCTACCCATCAATATTCACCAAGAATACCTTTGACTTTTTTGACCTTTAAGTCGCTGCTTCTTTGAACCCTTTTTCATTTCCATTGGTAATTACATTATTGCTCTAACGTTATTTTCTTAGGTATATTAAATTGGTATCAAGCAGTTCCCTT
>CAYSWP010000122.1:0-3134 GCA_964434795.1 uncultured Desulfobacteraceae bacterium
GCAAACCTCTTGTGAGTGAATCGTTCATTGATAAGCTTGATGTGTTGTTGGGGATTCAGCTTTGGAAGAAAAAGACTGGATAGAAAGGGCCATGGAAAAACAGAGAAAATAAATAATTAAGCATTGTGTTCATGGAATTCACATTTATATGCTTTCCATATATATTCATCCAAAGGAGATAGTATATTTTTCTAAAAAACTAATGCATGCGCGAGTTGTCCTGGTATAGCTTCCTCTTTTGAGGAACGGAATGGGACGAGTTCGGCAATAGGTCTTCCTCTCTTTGTAATGATGATACTTTCGTGTGATTTGGTAACTTGGTCAACAACCTTGAGTGCGTAGGTTTTAAATATACTAATAGCCATAGTTTTCATAATATCCCCCCTGTTGACTAATATTTCAAAAATGGTCAATTCAAACAGTCATGTCAAGATGAAATATAATGAATTTTTATCTGACCACGACCTTTCCCTTTGGCTCCCTTATCACCTCCCCGATAATTTTTGCCTTATCGACACCAGCCTCATGAAGCCTTTTAATCATTGTATCAACTTTATCTGAAGAAACAGCAAGGACCAGTCCGCCGGATGTTTGCGCATCAAACATGACCCATTGGAGCCACCCGGGCACATCTTTGGAAAACTCTACTTTTTCCCTGCGAAATTTCCTGTTTCTCTGAGTTCCCGGAGGGATAAGTCCTGCCTCTACAAATTCCTCCACCCTTGGAAACAGGGGAAGTGATGAGGAGTCTACTTTTATGCCCTTGTCTTTACTTTCTTCGACCATTTCATAGAGATGTCCGGCAAGCCCAAATCCGGTTATGTCGGTGCAGGCATTAACACCTATATCCAGCGCAACTTCTGCGGCCTTCTTATTCAAGGTAGCCATGCTTTGAGCTACTTCAGCCTGTGTGTCGTCATCAACCATTTTTCCCTGTAAAGCATTATTTATTATCCCAGTTCCTAATGCCTTAGTGAGTATTAGTTTATCTCCTACCTTAAAATTCCCTTTGGTTAATATCCTCCTGGGGTCCACTGTTCCGACTACAGAAAGGCCATATTTTATTTCCTTTGGATCAATGACAGTGTGACCTCCAACAAGCAGAACGCCTGCCTCTTTAAGCTTATCCGATGCCCCTTTTAAGACCTCTTTAAGTATATTTAAGGGCATGGCTGATGTTGGAAAACAAACAATATTCATAGCTATAACCGGCCTTCCACCCATGGCATAAACATCGCTTAAGGCATTGGCAGCGGCAATCTGCCCATATACGTAGGCTTCTTTAACGATAGGGTTGAAGTAGTCAAGCGTCACAACAATAGCAAGGTCATCCCGCAGTTTATAAATCCCTGCATCCTCTCCCAGCCCGGTGAGTAAATTAGGGTCGGATACAAAAGGTATTTCATGAAGTACCTCATTCAGGTCGCCCGGACCCAGCTTGGTCCCTCAGCCGCCACCTAAAGATGCATCATTAAAACAAAGATGTGCTTTATCTTCATTCATCACTATTTTCCTCTATAATTAGCATAATGTTTTTTTTCTGATATTTGGATTTACAAGAAAAAAAGGGAGGAAGTCAAATTGATTATTTGTATAATTTTAATAACTAAGATAGATTTAATCTATACTACAGACCTCGTCATTCACATTATACAACTGACTGGAGACCTGTATATCCCGCGTGATTGCAAATTAATTGGATATCAGTTCGGTCTGGGTTATAAGGTTCAGCCTACCACAAGAACGGCGGATAAAGGTTCAGAGTTTCAGGGTTAACCGCTTCGCGCTTTTTACCCTATCCATTAATTCCATTGGGTTAATACCACGAAAGCTCAACCTCCGAACCTCTGAACCCCGCTTTCAGCGGGAAACCTTTTAACCCAGCTCCTGGGCTGGAAACGGAGGTTATTGACCAAAATATTACACCATAATACGCTATAGATTACGAGATCTGAAGTCGATATTTTTGAGCGAGCACAAACCCTATTACTCCTAATATGCCGATCACGCCGCCGGTAATAAATGTCACGGTTATATTGATAAATTGGGTAGATATACCTGCGAACAAAGGGCCAACAATCATTCCAATGCTATGAAACAGCACAAAGGCACTCATCATGGAGCCCATATCCCCCATCTTTTTTCCTTCCTCTACAGTGAGGGCCGTGAGGGCCGGCATAGAAATTCCGCCGGAAATTCCCAAAAGAAAATTGATAATGATAATTTCCGAAAAATTTCGGGAAAAGGGAATAGTAATCAGAGATATACCTGCCAAACATCCACCAAGCATGACTAACCGTCCTTTTTTTATTCTATCAGCCAGCATTCCAAAGGGGGTTTGAAGTATTGTTGCTACTGCAATATTGATGGAGATAAGTATCCCAATTTGTGAGCTTGACAGCTTTAAGATATTATCTCCAAAAATTGGAAGGAATGCCCATAGAACCCCAATACCAGTGGAAAAACAGAGCCTGTAAAAAAAGATCCCTTTAAGTGCCCTGGATTGAAAAAACCTAAGATACCCTTTGGCTGGATAACTTTTATTTTTTTCAGGTGGTTTTTTTTCAGGGAGAAATATAAAGGCGAGAAGCCACCCAAAAAGACTGATAGCGCCCATAGAAATAAAGCAAAATTTAATACCGGCAAGCTCTTTTACGATTCCTCCAAGGATTGGTCCTGTAGCAAGCCCGCCGAAAAAAAATAGATTGAACGTACCCATATACGATCCCTCTTTCCCTTTCGGAGAACTTTCACCCATATAAGCCAGCGCAATGGGGATTACCATGGCGGCAGCAGCCCCCTGAAGCATCCTTGTCAAAATAAGGAGTGTAATATTTGAGGCAAAGATATAACCTATAGAGGCAAGGGAAAATAGGAACAGGCCGGATGTAATAAATATTTTCCTGCCAATTTTATCTGAAAGATTTCCAACTACAGGCAGAAAAATAGTCCTTGTGATGGAAAAGGACGCAAATACCAGGCCTATGTATAACCCAGTAGCACCAAAATGTTGGGCGTAAACGGGAAGCAAAGGGGCTACAATGCCCATCCCTAAATTGGCTGAAAAAATTGCCGTAAAAAGAGAAATGAAAATTATACGTTGCATAATCTGGAAGAAAGGGGAAAGGGGACGG
>CAYSWP010000122.1:3144-3484 GCA_964434795.1 uncultured Desulfobacteraceae bacterium
GAGTGTATTTGACAAATCTTTAAAAGTCCTTTTGTAATCTATTTTGGCTGTTCTTGGAAATAGATTTATGAAATGCCGGGCGTTGATCCGCCTGAGGCGGATAAAAATCGCCAAACTGCTTTATGACGTTAGGTCGAGCTTTTGGCGATTAGCGGGGAATTTCATAAATCCTAAAATAGGCGCCATGAGCAAGCAAAAGGGCTTTTTACAAGACCATCATGTTTTAATCTGAGAATTTTTAATCAATTGCTCAACATGAAGAACACCATCAAATTCAAGTTTTTCATCCGCTTGCTTTAGTGTGCCTTTTTCCCCATCATATTCGCCCAGGCAGGTGACA
>CAYSWP010000123.1:0-3309 GCA_964434795.1 uncultured Desulfobacteraceae bacterium
TAATTTGCAATCCCGCGAGTTATAAAGGCCTCCAGTCATTTGTATAATGTGAATGACGAGGTCTGGAATACCCCCATCCCCTTATATTACCTCGCATTATTTACCTCTTTTAATATATTTCCTTAAACAAAAAAAATGGCACAAAGGTTGCTCTATATTTAACATAACGATTATTCATATTGTTTACTGTGATTATAGTCTCTTGAATTATATAACTCAACACATGGAGGAACTATGGATATTGCCACCATAGTAGGTGTTATATCTGCATTTGGTCTTGTATTTATTGCAATTTTGATGGGGGGAGGTGTCGGCACATTCATAAATATTCCCGCCCTGATGATCGTTGTGGGCGGAACCATGGGGGCCACAATGATTAACTATCCCCTTAAGGATGTGATTGGAGTTATGAAGGTGGTTCAAAAGGCTCTTTTCGCAAAGAATATTTCCATCAAAGAGCTTACGGAAAAGTTTACGGATTTTGCGCAAAAATCTCGAAAAGAGGGGATCCTTGCATTAGAGGGTGAGATAAAGGAAGTCAAAGACGAATTTGTGAAAAAAGGGGTACAGCTTTCCATTGACGGGCTGGAACCGGAAGAGATCAGGGAAATACTTCAAACCGAGGTTGATTTTATCCGGAACAGACACCAGTTGGGCGCAGAGCTGTTTACCACAATGGGAACATTTGCTCCTGCACTTGGCATGATTGGAACCTTGATTGGGCTGGTTCAGATGCTCCAAACCATGGATGATCCGAGCAAAATTGGTCCGGCTATGGCGGTAGCCTTGCTTACGACCTTTTATGGTTCACTTATGGCCAATATAATATGCATGCCTATAGCAGGGAAGCTGAAAACCAGAAGCAAAGAGGAGATGCTGACAAAAGAAATGGCCATACAGGGTGTATTGTCCCTTTCAAATGGAGACAACCCGAGAATCCTCGACCAAAAACTCAAGGCATTTATGCCGCCTCATGAGAGGGGAGAGCGCAAAAGGTAATGGCGAAAAAGAAGAGAAAAATAGAAGATGAAAAAGGTGCGGACATAGGACTGATTTTAACTGTTTCCGTCTTCCTTATACTCTTAACATTTTTTATTCTGCTGAATTCGATCGCTGTAATTGACGACAGAAAAGCACGCCTGGCAATAGGCTCACTCGTAGGGGCCTTTGGAAGTTTCTCCGGGGGCCTGTCACCAGTAAGGACCGGCGAGGTGGACAGGGTTGTGCCTATTTCATCCCCTATGATTGATGAAAAGCTATCTATAGATGACCTGTTAGCACTCATGGGCCAAGACCTGTCAGGACAGATCAAGGTTGAATCAAACAAGGAGCAGGATAAAATCACCTTAAGTGAAGATTTCCTGTTCGAAGGCAATAAGGACGTTCTAAAAGCCGCCTCATGCCCAGTATTAAATAAAATCTGCAGTTTTATGAAAAAGGGAAAGTATCCGGTAGAGATTATAGGTCATACGGATAACAGGCCCGCTGAAGAAAAGGGCCATAGATCAAATTGGGAGCTGTCTTCATCTATGGCCCTAAAGGTGCTCAAATATTTTCTAAAAGAGGGAAAAATATTGCCAAAAAGGCTCAGCGCCTATGGCGCTGCAGGCTACAGGCCAATTGCATCAAATGAGACCAGGGAATCGAGAAAACAGAACAGAAGAATAGAGATTATATTAGACTTTAAGGCGGCAACGTATGTTAAGAGGATTTATAAAAAAAGACCTTCAGGTATATTTACCTATAAGAGATTTAATTTCAAGATCTTTGAGTAACATTTAAGAATGAAGAGGGAATAATGGCAGAGCAAAAAGCAGACCCGAACGCATGGATGGTAACCTTTTCAGATCTGGTAATGCTCCTGCTTACCTTTTTTGTGCTGCTTCTAACCATGGCTTCAATGGATACCAAGAAATTAAAAGAGACCTTTATGCAGATCGGGGGAGAGGCTGCAGGCGTACTTGAGCTTACATCATCAAGGGCAATTACCAGTTTAAATATATTTATAAAGAAATACAAAGAAACAGACAGCATGCTGGTAATTGACCATGATCTTGTCGCTGAGCTGCTTATACCTACTGAGGGGTCAGAGAAAAACCTTGAGGAAGCAGTAGGCAATCTTAAAAAACTGATAGACATAATAGATGACGAGAGGGGCATTATAGTTTCATTTCAGGATAATATCCTGTTTTACCCGGGAAGCGCTGAGCTCAGAAAGGAGGCATTTCCCGTGCTTGATTCAATTGCCGGCGCTATTATAGCCTGTCCAAACGATATAGTTATTATGGGACATACGGATAACATCCCGACCCATAATGAAAAATATAAATCAAACTGGGAACTTTCTTCATACAGGGGGCTTGCCGTACTCGAATATTTTTTAAAGGATCAAGAGCTGCCTCCATACCGTTTTTCTGTTGGTGGCTACGGCGCATCAAGGCCTCGGCGCTATAATAACACGCCGGAAAACAGGGCGATGAACAGGAGAGTTGAGATAATCTTTAAACACACATAGGGGGAAAAATGGCAGAAGAAAAAGAAAAATCGGAAAATAGCCATGAAGCAAAACCCAAAAAATCAAAGTCTTTACTGATTATTATAGTGATTATTGTTGTGATCTTAGGGGCTGGTGGGTTTTTCGGATGGAATTTTTTCATGAGGGGTGAAGAGGGCGATGAAGCAAAAACACAGGGCCCTGATTCCAAAAAGGACCAGGTCAGCATTGTGTATCCATTAAAGTCATTTATCGTAAATTTGATGGGTAAATCCAGGTTAGGCAATAGGTATCTGAAGGTGACTATACAGCTCGAGATTAGTTCTGAAGAGGGTAAGGCTGTAATAGGTAAGCTTAAACCGCAATTGCGAGACACGATTCTCCTCATTTTATCTAATCAGACATTTGATGATATTAAGACAATGGAGGGAAAACTTGAATTAAAACAGGTGCTCCTGTCAAGGATAAACAATGTTTTAGACGGAGAAATCGTCAAGCAGATTTACTTTACAGAGTTTGTAGTGCAATAGATAATCCTTCACATAGGCGTTCAGGGTTCAGGGCTTATGCCAATTCTGAATCCCGCTTTTAGCGGGAAACCCTTGAACCTTGAACCCTGAATGGATACAAATGTTTAAGCAGGTGATTTATGGCAAATGTTCTATCACAAGACGAAGTTGATTCGCTTCTTGGCGGGATAGATGAGGGCAAGGTTGAAACAGAAACAGAGGTTTCTGAGCGCAATAAAGAGGCAACCGTATATGACTTTGGTAATATAAAATATGGTGACCCTCAGCATAGAATGCCTGCGCTAA
>CAYSWP010000124.1:0-3276 GCA_964434795.1 uncultured Desulfobacteraceae bacterium
TTTCATGCACCCCTAAATCAGTCTAAGTTTGAACCTTCATCCGCCGTTCTTGTGGCGGGCTGAACCTCTGAACGGTGAACCGTGAACGGTTACAAATAAACATAGTTAAGAGACGAAGAGATTATGCTTGACACCATTCCCTTCTACTGCGATGCTATTTAGTGTCTGAACGAAAACCTCGAAATATAGTTTTCAAGTTTTGGCCTTAAATCTTCAAGGCTTTGAAATTGCGTTGTTTTTTAATCCAAAATTTGCAATCCCTGCCCGACGGACGGCAGGCGGGCAAAATCTAAAATAGTGTCTGGACTGGCTTTTCGTTCAGACACTATTTAAGCATCTGGGCGTTTTAATGAAGATTAGATTAAAACGATGCATGCATCAAAAGGCGTATAAATTAAAAAAAATGAGCAGAGATAATTTAGAAAGATATATTATACGTTTTTTGAGAATAACGGGTATTATTTTTTTCGTATTCATAATAGCATTTCCATTCTACTGGATGATTGTCTCTTCTTTCAAATCCTTAAGCGAAATAATGCTCCAACCGGCCAATCTATGGCTGGACTTGAAAAAAGTCGATTTTCATGCGTACTATGAAATTCTATTTGAACATGGTTTTATTCGATACATATCCAACAGTATTTATGTCTCTATAATAACAGTAATATTATCTGTAACACTGGCGACAATAGGGGGTTATGCAGTTACCAGGCTGCATTTTAGAGGCCGGAAATTTATGTCTTACAGTATATTGTTGATCTATATGTTTCCGGCCATTGCACTTGTGGTTCCTTTGTATGTTATGTTTTCCTGGATGCGCTTACGTGACTCGGTTAATCTGCTTATAATAGTGTATTTAGCACAGACCCTTCCGGTAGCCCTGTATATGCTGCACAGCTATTTTAAGACGCTTCCTTTAGAGATGGAGTATGCAGGTTTGATTGATGGGTGCAGCCGCCTTGGTGTCATCTGGAGGATTATTCTTCCTTTGTCTGCACCGGCCCTTGCCAGCGTGGCCTTGTATACCTTTATGATAGCATGGAACGAATTTCTCTTTGCCTTCATGTTCCTGGACACACCTGAAAAGTTTACCTTATCCAGGGGGGTAGTTGAGCTTGCAGGGAGTGTTCATTTGTCTAAACAACTTGTAATGGCCGCCTCTGTATTGGTGACTATACCTATCCTGGCGCTTTTTCTTTTTTTTGAACGACGCCTGGTGAAGGGACTGACCGCCGGGGCAATGAAGGATTGAACATGGCATCATTGGAGATAAAATCTATCACAAAGAGCTTTGGCAATGTCCTTGCCCTTTCTCAAATAGATCTACATGTAGAAGATGGAGAGTTTTGTGTGCTTTTAGGACCATCTGGTTGCGGGAAGAGCACCCTATTGAATATTGTAGCAGGTCTTATTTCTCAGGATGAAGGCTCTGTTATCATTGACGGGAAACCTGCAGACAGGCTTTCCCCCCGTGAGCGTGATGTGGCCATGGTCTTTCAGAGCTATGCACTTTACCCTCACATGACAGTAGCACAAAATATAGGATTCGGCCTTCGTATGCGCAAGCTCCCAAAACCGGCAATCGAAGAGCGCGTCCTTGATGCGGCCAACATTCTGGGAATTGAGGATCTTTTGAACCGCAAGCCAAGAGAGTTATCAGGGGGACAGAGACAGAGGGTAGCTATGGGAAGAGCCCTTGTCCGCAGGCCAAATATATTTCTGCTTGATGAACCTTTGAGTAATATTGACGCACGTTTAAGGGCAAAGGTGAGGCTGGAACTCAAACAATTACATCATCATGTTAAAGGTACAATGATTTATGTCACCCACGACCAGGTTGAGGCAATGACCCTTGGTGATAAGGTTGTAGTTATGCGTGACGGGAAAATTCACCAGGCGGCAGGCCCTGAAGACATATATGAACACCCTGCAGATAACTTTGTGGCCGGTTTTATTGGGTCACCAGAGATGAATATGTATAATGGAAGGGTAATTTTCGGAGATAAAGCGCCGTATTTTCAAGGTGCAGATTTTTCCATAAATCTTGTGGATAGGCAATACAACCTTAAAGATAATGTAATTGATATTGGTATACGACCTGAAGATATAAAGATTAGCCATAGCCGGGATGAGACATTGCAGTCACGGATAGATATGATTAGCAACATTGGGTCTGAAAAGTTTATTCATGCCCGTACCGGCAAATCCAGTTTTACTGTGCGTGTTTCAAAAGAGGTTGATTTCAGGGTAGGGCAGATTGTCACACTGAAAGTTGACCCTGATAAGGTTCATATTTTTTGTAATGGACGGCGCATTTGATTTAGATCAATAAAACGGCTACAGATACTTTTTGAAATCAAGGGCTGGGAGGTGAATTAACACGGACACTGTTTCCTTTATGATTGTAATAGTAGCGGGATTCGTCTTAGGTATTATTGGGGCAATAATAGGAAGCACTTTATTGGTATTGGTCCCCATGCTGACTTTCTTAGGCCTGCCTATTCACGTGTCGCTTGGAACTGCTAAGTTTGCAAATTTATTCCGGGAAATTATACCACTTATTCAATTTAGGAAGAATAAATTACTAACACCCAAAATAATAATCCCCTTTACCATAAGCGGTGCGATTTTTTCTGCTATAGGAACACATATAGCCCTTATACTCAATGAGAAAATTTTATCAATTTTTATCGGTCTGTTTATGATAATAATCTCTTTGATTGTTATCATAAAACCCAACCTTGGATTAACAGAAAGAGAGGTTCATTTTTCACCCAAAACTACAGCATTAAGTTTGATTTTTGGATCTTTAATCGGATTTTATCAGGGGATATTTGGCGGTGGGACAAATGTATTTATTATATTCAGCTTTGTATTTCTTTTTGGAAACGATTTTTTAAAGTCCGTTGCGAATTCTAAACTGGCAAATTTTACTTTACTTTTTCCATCTTCGCTTATCTTTTTAATCAAGGGCTACGTTAATTGGCCCTTTGCCCTGCCTTTAATGATTAGCACTGTAATAGGCTCCTACTTTGGTGCAAAATTAGCCATCAAAAAGGGAAGCAAACTGGTGAGGGTTTTATTTATAGGTCTTGTTATAATAATGGGAATAAAACTTCTTTTAGAAATTTGAGATAACGGCAGGCAGAAATGATTATGATTTCAGACCTCGTCATTCACATTATAAAAATGACTGGAAACCTATATATCCCGCAGAATTGCAAATTAATTACAACATGATATGCTATAAATTACGATGTCTGTATACAGTCTATA
>CAYSWP010000125.1:0-3193 GCA_964434795.1 uncultured Desulfobacteraceae bacterium
TTGCAAAGGTAGCTGAGAAGAAATAAAAAAACAAGCGGTTAAATAAGCCTTCATAAAAATATTGATTTTTTCCTTTTTTTTGTTATGGTATTAAAAAAATCAAAAATACAAATGCTTAATTACCCAATCATAAATCCAACAATATTTAAACTCGGCCCTCTTCAAGTAAGGTGGTATGGAGTCATGTACATACTCGGCTTCACCGCATCTTACTTTTTGGTAAAATATCAAATAAGAAAAAAAAGGATTGATATAGATATAGATCTAAGTGATATCTTCCTTTATGTTATGCTTGGCCTTATTATTGGCGCCAGATTAGGATATATTGTTTTTTATAATCTCCCCTATTATCTTGACTACCCTCTAAAAATATTTGCTGTATGGGAAGGCGGCATGTCCTTTCATGGAGGGCTAATAGGGGCTGTTTTGTCCGGCCTTATGTATTTACGAAAGCACAAAGTCAATTTTTGGATGTTTGCAGACCTTATTATTGTTACGGCCCCTATAGGGTTAGGCCTTGGAAGGCTCGGTAATTTCCTCAATGCTGAGTTATACGGCAGGACAACAAGACTTCCCTGGGGTATGGTTTTCCCTAACGGTGGTCATCTTCCAAGACACCCCTCCCAAATCTATGAGATTATCCTTGAAGGGATCATTCTTTTTTTAATACTATGGTGGCTAAAGGATCGTAAATTGAAAAAAGGCAGTCTGTTTTGCCTATTTTTTATCCTTTACAGTGTGTTTCGGTTTTTTATTGAATTTTTCAGGGAACCGGACCCCCAGCTTGGCATTATCTTTTTTCATATTACTATGGGACAGATCCTTTCCATATTTATGGGAGCAACAGGATTGGCACTTCTTTATTTTATACATAGGAAGAGGGAGCCGCTTTAAGTGTATATGTTTCTTTAATGAACGACTAAAACACGCCTACCTCACCGGCGCCTAAAAGGCTGAATACAAACATTGCTCTCCTGTCTTCGTCAAGGTATTCGTAAAGGAGTTTTATTCCCCAGCATTGAGATTCATAACCAATCCAATAGCTGTTTTCAATATCGTACGTGGTGATTAGATCTCTTTTTCTGTTCGCCCCAATGGAAAAACCATACGCCAAATTTATATCAAGGTCATAATTCAGGCTCTTTACAGAATCCTTGGTATAGGTGAAATCTACGCCGTAGTAATCCTGCTTTTTATTATCCCTTTCTATAGTCAGATCAAGGGACACGCTTCCAGATGATATATGGTGTTCATAGTGATCCCAATTTACTGAGGTTGAAAGTTCGAGTAAAGGATACGGTGTTAAGCTTAGAGACACTTTTAAAGGATCAAAGGGTTTTCTTTTTTCCCCGGGCTCTATGCGTCCTTTTGCCTCATCTATATCGTAGTCCTGGGTAATGACAAAGTGTGCGCTCTGAGAATACGTTGACCCTCGTTTTTTGTCTTCCTTGCGGGCGTTAAAATAATTATCAAGGGCAAGAGAAATTGCATTTCTCCTTCCTAATGAATCTATCATTTCATACCAGGGATTATAGTCGTCTTCGTCCTGATATGGCCTTAAAGTATAGGACAAGGTAGGTTGAAATTTATGCTTTATACTTTTGACCCTGCCACTTTCCAGGTTAAATACTTTTTCCAATGTTGTAGCAATTCTTAGCTCCAGTTCATAACTGTCTTTGGTCTGCTTTCCGCTTTGCCCTTCGTATTCATCGAGCCACTGATAGGTCAGAAAATACTTTAAAGATGGCTCAAACTCCACGTAAGGAAATGGCCAAAGAGGGTAATTAATAGAAGGATACAAAGATAATCTTTGCCCCTTTTGTCCATTATCCCTGTAAATATGGCCGTAATCGGAATCCATTGAAAAGAAAAATGGTAAATTTAAAATCTTCCTTGAAGGAATGGACAGGCCTAAACGTGCTATAGGCTGGGCAGTGTCATTATCTTCCGGGTGTTCCGGCCGCTGGTAAAAACTACTGGAGGCCTGGAGGGAATAATCCGGAAAGTTTTTTGTAATGAGCAAGGCTGAACGTCTTAAAGGTGATTGAATTTCATCTAACGGTCTACCAAAATTCCTGTCTATCTTCACTCTAAAATCATACCCCAGAAAGGGGTCCTTGAATTCACGGAGGTAATCATAGTCACTTACTATATCAACATCAAGTCTTGCATCCGTCCCCCATCCTAATTGCTGGTCAGCCCGTCCCCTAAGCCAATATCTTGTCTCATTTGTCCTTTGGTATGGGCTTATGCTTAAATCGTCCTTGTCGTATAAATCCTTTTCCTTTTTCTTATCAGAGATGACATCAAATAAAAAAGCTCCCTTTGAATCAACTCCTTTGATGTATCGAAATTCCAGGCCGTGTTTTATACCCCTTTTACCCATATAACGTTCATAAAATGTGACGTCCGTCTGTTCCGATGTGGCCCAAAAAAAGGGGAGCTCAAAATCCATACCATTACGTTTAGAATACCCCATGCTTGGAGGAAGCAATCCGGTTTGCCTTTTTGTCTTGGCTGGAAAGATGATATAGGGAAAATACAAGAGAGGTAAATGTCTTATACGAAAGGCGGCATTCTTCACAGTAGCATACCCCTCAATTGTTACCTTTACCTCTGACCCTGTAATGGACCAGTCAGGCGGGTCTCTGTCACAGGATGTTATTCTGCAGCCACTAAGGACATATGTTTCAGGGCCTGTTTTTCTGATCTCTTTTCCTTGGATATAAAAGTGATTGGTTTTGAGAAAAAGCACCCCATTTACTATTTTGCCTGTTTTTTCCTTTAGGTTAAACACTCCACTGTCACAGGTTAATATGTCGTCTAATGTTGAAAGTTTTATATTTCCCTCTGCATTTACAACGGCTGAGTCTGTATTGTAGGTAATCCTGTCTGCCTCTAATACCTGGTTTTCCCTGGTGATAATTACCGTTCCTTCTGCCATATAAAGATTATCACCAGTGAGCTTTATTATTCTGTCGGCTACAATGTGCCATGGCATTAAATCCTTACTGATTTTTGAAAAAGCCTCTTTCCCTGACAAATTAATTGTTGTCATCAGGGTTATAAAAAAAATAAAAAATAAGACAATTCCTTTGTCTTTATAGGCCTGGTTATATCTCTCAGTCTTCATCGCATAGGCCTTTATTTTTCAATCTTTGCTTCATGGCGCCGGTTCGTTATTTGATAATTT
>CAYSWP010000126.1:0-3182 GCA_964434795.1 uncultured Desulfobacteraceae bacterium
GAAGGCAGCCGGCCAAAGGGGAGAAGACGATAATATCCAATTGGCTATAGCCAATCTGCATTTTGAATTCAAACACTTCACTGAAGCAGAAAAAACCATTGACACACTCCTTGAGAGGCAAAAAGAGAAACCCATCGCAAACTTGTTAAAAGCAAGGCTTCTGTTAAGAAAGAAAAATTTTTCAGAGGCCATTTCCAGGCTTAATATCGTAATTCAAAACGAACCGAGATTAGCGCCTGCTTACTTTTTCAGGGGCTTGGCCTTTCTCGGCAAAAAAGAAGAGGCACGGGCGAGGAAAGATTTGGTCCGTGTAGTTGAACTTAACCCAGCTCATATAGATGCACGACTAATTCTTACTAAATTCTACATTAGCGAAAGAAATCTTGATTTAGCAAGGCAAGAGGTAGGTAAGATATTAGGTCAGAATCCACAAAACATTAATGCCCTAATTTACAAGGGCAATATAGCAATGCTGGAAAGAAAACCTAATATGGCTGAGGAGTCCTTTAAAAGTGTAATTAAACTTGCGCCTAAAAATCCCATAGGATACAGCAGGCTTGGATTGCTTTATCTGTCAAGAAAACAGCATGAAACTGCCTTAAAAAATTTCGAAAGTGCCCTGAAACTGCAACCAGGACTGAGAGATGCATTGACTTACAGCGTCTTGATATACCTTGAAAAAAAGAGACTCAATGATGCATTAAAATTCTGTGATAATCAATCGAAGGGATTGCCAAAGGATTCACTATCATTGGCATTTATCAATGATCTTAAGGGTAGAATCTATCTGACGGAAAACAAGATTAAACTTGCCGGGGAGAGCTTTAACAGGGCAATCGAAATAAATCCCGACATACTTTTCCCTTACATTGCCTTAGCCAGGATAAGCCTAAGGCAAAATGACACTGATAACGCTATATCGAGATACAAAGAAATCATTGCAAAGAGGCCTTCTTACCTTCCGGCATACATGTCAATCGGGGTGATTTACCAACAAACAGGGGATATCAAGAGTGCGGAAACTTATTTTAGCAAGGCAATCGATATTAAGAAGGATTTTGCGCCGGCAGCAAATAACCTGGCCTGGATAATTGCCGAACATGGGGGGGATATTGATAAGGCATTAAGTCTGGCTCAAACCGCCAAGGAGAAAATGCCTAAAGACCCTTCAATAATGGATACACTCGGTTGGATATATTATAAAAAAGGTCTATACCGGAGCGCCATCGGGGAATTACAGGAAAGCCAGGAAAGAACTCCAAAAAATCCAATTATACTATACCATTTAGGTATGGCTTACATGAAAAACAACCAAAAGGATAAAGGCAAGGCAGCCCTTAAAAAGGCATTAAAACTTGATGGAAAATTTCCTGGCCATAAAGATGCCCTCAAGGCCCTGGAGGATAAAAATGAAAATTAAATCAGTTTGGATTGTCCCCGGCTTCTTGACCTGCATTATGCTTTTTCTCATAGTGTCTAATGCCACTGCCCAGGAAAATGTTGACAGCCTTATGGATCAGCTCCAGGAAGAATATGAAAAAGTAATGCCTCCATCTCCAACAAGCTCAGTCAACAGTGATTACCCTGTGAGACAAACCGCTGTTGGAGTTTTTTATTCTGCTAAACTCATGTCACACCTTATAAAGCAAAATCAAATCTTAAGCGGCAAATATGATCAAACCCTTAAAATCAATCAAGACCTGATTAATAAATTCAGCCTTATGCTCAAGCAGAACAAAGAAATTATAAAACTATTAAAGATCATTGCTGAAAATTTAGAGAAACCAGAATAATTGGAAAAAGGCAGCTATAAAAAATGAATTTCATATCCTTCAGGGCACTTTTTCTTTGTATATTTCTACCGCCTATTATGTATATATTCTCTATACAAATTTTTCAGGAATATGCACAAAACAAACGGACACAGGACTTCAAAAATATATTAATTCAAAATTATGAAGCATTATATAGTGGAAGACACAGCATTAGAGACGAGATAAGCACAAACATAGGGCAATATTTAAAGAAGGATAAACTGAGCGCCCTTGGTGTTATTACTAAGATATTGGTCTCTACAAAAGATGGCGAGATATTGTTTCCATCATATTATGAAAAAGGGCAAATTGATTTCAACTTAAAGAGTCAGTTCGATGATTCCAACAATGAATCAATTAATTATGTAAAAATAGCGGAGAGGAATTTTAAGATCTTAAAAAATGGCCTTAGAGTATTAGTGGACATAAAGGTAAAACAAAACACCTGGTTCACAAACAGCATATTAATATTGTATTTATCAATATCAACTATAATTCTATACTGGTATTACAAAAGACGGGTTAAAGAATGGTTGTCTAAAAAGGAAAATGAAGAGATACACATTGATATTTTATCAAAAAAATTGTCGGAGAGCGAACAATTTCTTCAAGAAATTTCCAGAAAGGAAAAGGGCTATATTGGAAGAATTCAAAATTTAAGAAAAGATAAAGAGGATTTAAAATTTGATATTGCAATGCTTGAGGATGAAGTTAAATTAGAGAAAAAAAAGTCACTGGATACAAACGAAATACTTGAGGAGATGGAAAAGCTTGAGGAGCAGGCCAACGAAAACTTGGCGCTAAAGGAGCATAAGGAACGCGAGATTGCAGAATTAAAGGAAGAGATAATCCAGTCAAAAAAGATTGGGGAACAGGGCATAAAAAGAAGGGAAAAAGAAGTTGACTCTGCAAATAAAAGGTTCTCTGCCATTTATAAAAATGTAGTTTTCAATAAAAAGGCTATTGAGGGCTTCATTGCATTGGGGCAGAATTTTCAAATAAAGGCAGAAGAAATTATATACAGCCTAAACAACAATTCATTTGTAAATATAAAAAGAAAGGTATTTAGCAAAAAAGGTAAACTAAATACCTTCGAGGTAACCTTTTCATACTCCGGCAGGGTATATTTTAAAAAATTAGACAATAAAAAAATAGAAATAGTGGCCATAGGCACTAAAAATACACAAGAGCAGGATATAACCTTTATTGAAAGCATATCATAAAAGCCAACTCCCTCTCTCCCCCATAAGCGCTAACTTGTTTTGTAAACAGGATATATTTATGCCGTACGGGGCTGTTTTGAAAGATGAACATCCAACATCGAACATCGAACGTCCAACATCGAATAAAAAAACGTAACCATACCCT
>CAYSWP010000127.1:0-3158 GCA_964434795.1 uncultured Desulfobacteraceae bacterium
CCTTGACCCCTTGAATCCTTTCAGGATCATCAACTAATTTGGAGATGATCCAAAATTTATTCGATTATTAACCGGATAGTAACAAATAAAGTCAACGATGATCGTGGTTAAGGTTAAGGGAAGGCCTTAGGCCAATCTTGTTCATGACATTGTTTAATGCTTGCCAAGTGGTTATGGGGCTATTAGTTTTACAGTTGGAAAGTATGATTGATACCTTGAAATATCCCTGGTTAATAGATCTAAATGTAACACGGCAGCCTGTGCGCCAATAAAAAAATCCGGCAATGGGGCAGTTTTTGCCCCTTTTCTTCTTTTGTATTTAAGAAAAGCTTTTCCAGCCAAAAAAAGCGCCTCTTTAGGTATTTCCAATATTTGGAAACCAGCCTTGCTTATTGATGACTCTAAGTCTTCTATCAACTGAAAAGCAATTGATATTTCAGAATAAATTATTGAATTGATAAACAATGATGTATGATTACTGTATTCCTCCAATTTGGATTCAGACCAATCGGCCCATTGAGAGTCATTGAGGAAAACATCAAGAATTATGTTTGAATCAACTATAGCTCCTTTCATCCGTTTCCTCTTGTCAGGGCCATTATCTCATTGGTTGTCATTTTAACATTTGCAATTCCCCTCAATCTCCTAAACCTATGAGTTTTTTTGGGTTCGCCTGCCCTTTTAACCAAATAGGCTCGGTCTTTTTCTTCTATAAAATCAACTTCGACTGCAGGGGTTATTCCTAATTTTTCTCGGATTTCTTGAGGGATTGTGACTTGTCCTTTTATTGAAACTTTCATATTTAAACCTCCAGTAATATGTAATACTGGTAAAAGTAATACTTTTGTTTATTTTTGTCAACCATAAATACTTTGTAGCCCTTTGTTTGTTCCCCTTATTCACCGTCCAATTAGATGAAACTTCTAAATTATTGATTTAGATGAATGCCACTTTCATATTTAATGCCTTCGTCGATTCCGACTGCAACAGCAAGGATTCTGAATAAGAAGCTATCAAACCTAACATTATGCGTCTGTTTTTGAACTTGACACACAACCATAATTTTTCTATATTTTAGCAATTATTCGTGACTACTCACGTAGTCAGGCTGAAGGGGTTTAGACTGAAGACTGAAGTGGTCCAAAAAGCTCGATTGACGCACTTTGGTGGAAATCGAGCTGATTCTCGCAGAAAACATGGCTTCAAAACGAGCCGTATTAATATTTTTCTTAATCCCGCCTTTAGCGGGACCTTCAGTCTAAACCCCTGAGTTACGATTATTCAATAAATAACAGAATTGCATTGCGCCTGTTTTTCGGTAACTGTAGCAGACAGGTGATATAGTTAATTTATTAAAATTTTTATGACCATTATTTAATGTGGGAGGATTATTTTCATGGATAATAAAAGAAAAATTAGGGTTCTGGCCACTAAACCTGGTCTGGATGGGCATGATAGGGGCATAAAGGTTATTGCCAATGCCCTAATGGATGCGGGCATGGAGGTAGTTTATACAGGCCTGAGGCAGAGCCCGGAGCAGATTGTGGAGACGGCCGTTCAAGAGGATGTGGATGTTATTGCGCTGAGTATCCTTTCCGGCGCTCATGATTTCCTATTTCCCAGGATAATGGAATTACTAAAAGAAAAGAATGTTGACGATGTTTTAGTAATTGGTGGAGGTATAATTCCAGATGAGGATATACCCTCCCTAAAAAAAATGGGAATAGCGGAAATTTTTGGTCCAGGGACATATACAGGCGATATTGTCGATTATATTGAAAACAATCTAAGACGTTAATAAAAAAAATAAATATACAATTATTTAACGGATGTCATGATTGAACTTAGCGAAGAGCAAAGGATTATTATAAATAATGTAAAAAGGGTGGCTAAAGAGAGGATAGCTCCCATAGCAGCGCAGATTGATCGGGAAGGTGTTTTCCGATGGGATATTGCCCGTCTTTTTGGGGAAATGGGCCTCCTTCAAATATTTCTTCCAACATCCTATGGCGGGCTTGAAGAAGATAAAACCCTTATGTTTTGCCTGTTAGTTGAAGAGATAGCAAAGGCATGCTCTTCGTCCGCGTTAATATTGATTATACAGGCAGTTGCGAGTTTTCCAATAATATCTGCTGCAAACGAGGATCAAAAAAATCGCTTTTTCCCGCGCCTTTCGAAGGGTGAGGAATTAGTGGCGTATCTGGTGACAGAGCCTTATGCAGGTTCTGATGTGTCTGGTATCAGGGCATCGGCGCAGAAAAACGGAAATGAATATACCTTGAATGGCCATAAAAGTTTTTCCACCAATGGGGGTGTGGCATCTCTTTACAGCGTTTTGGCTAAGACAGGTAAAAATGAGTTTACTTTCTTTGTGGTGGAGAGGGATCAACAAGGTGTGTCTATAGGAAAGGAAGAGAACAAGCTTGGATTTAGAGGTAGTAATACTACTGAGGTTATTTTAGAGGATGTAAAGGTTTTAGAGGGAAACAGGCTTGGACAAGAGGGTGAGGGGTTTCTTGTAGCCATGAAGGACTTTGACATGTCCAGACCTGCCATTGCCGCCCTTGCCCTGGGGATAGCAGAGACAGCATTAGAGTTGTCTTTGGACTATGCAGGCAAAAGAGAAACCTTTGGGAAGCCCCTTATTTCAAGGCAATCCATAAGCTTTATGTTGGCTGACGCAGCCATGCAGATAGAGGCATGCAGAGGTCTTATGTTAGAGGCAGCCAAAAAGAACGATAGAAATGAACCAGATTCAAAATTAGCATCAATGTCTAAGTGCTTTTGCAGCGATATTGCTATGAAAATTACAACAGATGCCGTTCAGATCTTTGGAGGTTATGGCTACACCAAGGATTATCCAGTTGAAAGGTTGTTCAGGGATGCAAAACTTACGCAAATATTTGAGGGAACTAATCAGATACAGCGAATGGTGATAGCCCGGGAAATGGTAAAGGAAAGGAAATAGGTATAGTGTAACCGTTCAGGGGTTCAACGTTTCCCGCTGAAAGCGGGATTAAGGGTTAGGGAAAAGACTGAAATTGGATCCCCGAAATGTTCGTGAAATACGGGGATTGCCACATCATCGCCAAGTACCATGTTTCGGATTTGTGGGAAAGTAGAAGCGGGCGGTTTTCCCGTACAAAACGCTTACAAAA
>CAYSWP010000128.1:0-3133 GCA_964434795.1 uncultured Desulfobacteraceae bacterium
TTGTTATCTCAAGGATGGCCAGGATTTTGCTGTTTTCATCCCGGATCTTACTTAAATCAGGCATGATCATCTCTTGCAATAACTTCTGTACAGTTTCTTTTATTTCCATGCTTTTTCCTTTAAAATTTTTTTTAAATATTTTATAAGCTTATGGAATGTTAGTCAAGGATAAAACTAAGCTCAAGCAAACAGGGGTTTTTAATGAATAATGCGGATGATTGGGGAAGCGATCCCTCTATTCGGGATATGCGCAGGATTTTTTCTGATATGGAACTGGCCCAGAAAAAGCTCATAGAACAATTGAGGATATCTTACCATGATATTAGACTAAGAGAAGTTAGGGAAAATGCAAAAAATCTTTTCGAGAAAATTTGGTATCATACTGACATACGGGACTTAAAACTAAAAGATGATAATGGGGCAGCAGAAATCTATACACACTGTCTTGCATGGGCCCTGAAGAATTCCGGCATTGAGGTCCCTGAAGAATGTTTCCCAAACGATAAGCGACTCAGGAGTATTTTCAAGGAGATTTTATCATGATTCGGATGAGGTTATTCGGCAGATGCAGAATCTATCATGACCCGGTGAGTCCTGTGCTTAAAGCGCCGGCACAGATTGGATGGGATGCCTGGTTTAGAAGCATAGACCTTGTGACTCCCAGGCGGTTAAAAGGGAAAGAATTGCTGCTCAGGGCAAGGAACTGGTGGACTACAGAGCCTTCAGACGTCGCAGAGGTTGTTGAACAGCATGGACGACTTGCAGTAGGCGAAAAGGGCGAACTTTTAGTGGAGTTTGAAGACCGGAATACGGCTGAGGCCCTTTCAAGAGCACTGCTTAAACACTTCGGAGATAAGGTTTTTCTTGCTCCATAAAAACTCAGCTATAATAACATAAGAGGATAAACATGAATAAACCGGTTGTCTCAATTTCACAATACAAAAAGTCTCCAGATTCTCTAATAGAGATTATTTCTCTATGCAAAGGCCTTAATGATCTTAAATTAGACGATCAAGTCTTTATCAAGCCGAATTTAGTGGGATACGATGACAGCTTCCCAATGCAGCTCTACGGAATCTTTACCACTACCAGGCTCGTAGAAGACATGATTATAGCGCTTAAAGATTATGGGATAAAAAAGATAATTGTTGGTGAAGGATCTGTACATGTAAAAGGCAATAGGCATTCATACAGCACCCATAAAGTATTTGATATGTTAGGCTATCCTATCCTGGCCAAACGCTATGGCGTTGAGCTAATTGACATTCATGAAAAGCCCTTTAATGAGGTACGGTTTGGAGACGTAAAAATGCATATTTCTAAACCTGCCATGGAAGCAGATTTTTTCATCAATATGCCGGTATTAAAAACACACAACCAGAGTATTCTTTCCTTAGGGTTAAAAAACTTAAAGGGATGTATATCAACCAGGTCAAGAAAACTTTCACATAGCCCTGATAATAGATTGGATCATTACTTATCCTTGTTCGTAGAAAAAATCAATCCATCTTTAACTGTGCTTGATGGTATCTATGGCCTGGAAAAGGGTCCCTATGCCGGAAGCAACGCTGTAAGGATGAATGTAATAGCTGCTTCTTGCGATCCATTAGGACTTGATATCGTGGGGGCTGAGTTAGCAGGATATAACCCAGACGATATCCCGCACCTGAAGGAATACGCATTGAGAAATAACAGATCATTATCATTAAACGATATTGATATTAAAGGTTCAAAGATAAATGAACTTGCGTATAATTTAAAGTGGGATAATCTATGGAGAGAGGATAATAGCGGCCCAAAGGCCTGGGATAATCTCGGTATCAAGGGTATACATCTTTCTAAATACGATAACACCCTCTGCACAGGCTGTTCATTTCTTTATAGCCCCATACTTCTTATGATTATGTCTTCCTTTAAGGGAAAGCCATTTGACAACATTGAAATATTAACGGGAAAGTCAATGGAGCCTACAGGAGAGGCAGGCAAAACAATATTATTCGGAAACTGCATGATTAAGGCAAACAGAAAAAATAAAAAAATAAAAGAGGCTATTTTTGTAAAAGGATGCCCTCCCACATTTGAAGACACTGTAAATGCCCTTGAAAAATGTGGGATACCAGTTGATATGCCGGCCTACAAAAAACTTCAAAAATCAATTGAAAATAAATACGATGGGAAAAAGGAGTTTGATAAGAAATTTTTTTATCTGAAAAATAAGTAACTCAGCCACTAATGCACCAAGGCACTAAGATTACAGAATTATTCTTTTAATACCCTTCTTGATGAGCGGCACATAAAAATAAACAAGAAGACTAAGGCGCTTGCCGGCCAATTACAGCTGGCTAATATGCATTTACCTCTGCCATTTGGACATTGTATCTAAGACTTTATCTTCAACAAGTGAACGGGCATAATGCCTATCATAACCTTTTGCCATTAATATATCATAATGTGTCTCGATATGACGGATATGGGCAAGGACAGCAAGGTTGATGGCCTCTTTGGACAATTCCTTTGCAAATGACGAACGACCTACCCTGCCACTATATTTCAGGTATGCATGCTCAGCAATTTTCTTTTCCCGCCCCTTAGGACAACCTGGAAATAGTTCACGGATCTTATCGGCAAATCTCTGCACATATTTCTTATCTAATGCTTCTCGCCGAATTGACGCACGTTCTCTCCGTTTTTCTCTGTACTCACTATCAGAGAAACATTCTTTTTCTGCTAATTCCAGGCCTTTTTCTTCAACTAATAATCCTTGTCTTTCATATTGCCTGCGAGCCTTACTCCACTTTAAGACAACCGCGGATAAAGTAGAATATTTTGTAGACCGTCTTGTTAGAGCGGCATCACCGGAAGGTAAGAAAATTAAATGATCTAAATCTGCACAGGAAAGACAAAGAGCGCCTTTTTCTTTATCAAGGGTTATCCATGCTTTACGACCAAGGTTTTCTCCACATTCCGAACAAGTTGAATCTCGTAAACTGATAAAAACTTTTATCTCTGAATCTTCGTTCTTTTTCATAAATAACCTTTCAATATGGCTTTAGAAAAATGTAACTCCCCACATATACATTAGACAGGATAACCCCGCTTTCCGCAGGGCAGGCATGGATTAACTTGATTTTTT
>CAYSWP010000129.1:0-2983 GCA_964434795.1 uncultured Desulfobacteraceae bacterium
GAAACTGGAAACTGGAAATTAGGTAGCGCATTAACTACTGATTTTATTTATAGAGAATGGAAGCATGATAGTTATTATAGCCCCTCGATTTGAAAGATTTTGTCCAGATATCTTACCATTCAAGCTATCGATAATTTTTTTAACAATAGCCAGCCCTAAGCCTGATCCGCTTTCTTTTGTTGTAGAAAATGGTTTAAACATATCCTTAATTACCTTAGATTCTATTCCAGGTCCAGTATCCTCTACAGTGATTTTTACCAAATCCGTTGATTTACCCTTTACGTTAGGTTCTTTTATTTTATCCGTGGTGACACGGACTAATCCACCATTGGGCATGGCCTCATAGGCATTCAGAAAAATATTCCATAGCACCTGCTTGATCTGCTGCAGGTCAGACGTAATTGTTAATTCACTGATAAATTTGGTCTCTATGTCTAATTGCTGAGTCAATTTTTGACTGTTCTGAAATATCTGAAGTGTATCTAAGATTAGTTGATTGAGATCAAATCTTTCTATCTCTATCCTTTGTGGGCGAGCAAACTGCAAAAAATCTCCTACAAGATGGTTTAACCGGTCTATTTCCCGTAAAATAATGTCCATGAGTCTTTTGTTTATCTGGTCGCTATCTTTCGGTATACTGTTGCTTAATACCTGTATCGACCCGCTTATTGATGCCAACGGGTTTCTTATCTCATGAGCCATTCCTGCTGCCAGTTCTCCAATCATTGCTAAATTCTCCATACTCTTTATCTCTCGCTTCATTTCATTTAGCCTGGTTGTATCCTGAAATACAAGTATCTCACCTTTTTTGATATTATTTCGTCCTTTTAAAGATGAGATATTTAAGAGGAGGTCGATTGGCCTGCCATCGTTCCCTTCGTAAGAAAATTGGCTGAAGCTGTTTAGTTTCTTTTTCCTCAGATATGGCATTAAAAAAGGCATTACATCTGCGATAGGTTGCAGGATAGCATCTCCGGAATTAATGTTAAATATGGTTTCAGCTCCTCTATTAATAAGAATAATTTTACCATGCTCATCTACTGCAATAAGCCCTGATGATACACCTTGAATTATATTTTCCTTGAGCATTTCCAGGTCAGCAATATCTTTTTGGCTGGCGTTGAGTTCATTCTTTCCTCTTCTAATCTGCTCAGACAAAAAGCTGCTTAAAAACGCCACCAAATAGAAGGCGGTTGCGTTAACGAGAATCCTGTAAAAAATTTCATTTATCAGATGTCTTTGAGTGTAAAGAAATTTATAATTCATAGGGCTGATAAACTCGAAGTAGCTTAATACAAGAAGTGCACTGTACAAAAGACTGCTAAAAGAGGCTATTGTCACACCCCCTCTACTATAAAGTAGTGTGCTCCCGGATATTATGTTTAATATATAAAGGAAGGAGAATATGCTTTCAATGCCGCCGGTTGTGTATATAATGGCTGTTATGAATACAGTATCAAGAAGAATTTGAAGGTAGGCGAACTTAATAAGGTCTTTTACATGATTTAATGCAATGGCATACAAAAATGTCAAAAAGTATATTAGGGCAATGAGAAAGTAGAGGCTATTTAATATTTCACCGAAATATGCCTTTGTCTCCCTTACCTGAATTATAATTGCTGCCCCTAAAAGAAGAGAGGCAAAGGCTATTCTCAGGAACATTAATAACTGTAGGCGGGAGAGAATTTCCTCCCTGCCATAGTCTGTATCAATTTTAACCATAGTTTTTTAGGTTATCACATTGCTGAAGCCATTTGAAATATAGGAAGATACATGGCAATCACTATGCCTCCAATAGATCCTCCTAAGAAAACCATAAGCAGTGGCTCAAGCATGGATGTCATTGCAGATACTGCGGCATCTACCTCGTCATCGTAAAAATCCGCTATTTTGTGTAACATAGCATCTAATGCCCCTGTTGCCTCTCCAACGGAAATCATTTGAGTCACCATTCCAGGAAAAACATCAGTTTCTGATAAGGGTTCAGCGATTGTCTGCCCTTCAGCGATGCTGCTTCTTGCATCAAGAATAATTTCCTCCACAACTGCATTTCCTGCTGTCCTTGCCGTTATCTCCAGGGCATCTAATATGGGAACGCCGCTGCTCACCATTGTCCCAAGAGTTCTTGTGAATCTGGCAACTGCCACTTTTTTAATGAGTTCACCAACAATTGGGAGCTTTAAAAGAAGGCTATCAATTCTCTTTTTCCCTGAAATTGTTCTATGATATCTCTTTATAAGCCACACAAAAAGAATAAATCCGCCGAGCATATAATGTATGTTTCCCTTTGTGAAGCTACTAATGTCCACCACCATCTGTGTTGGAAGAGGAAGGGCCTGCCCCACGCCGGCAAAGAGATCTTGAAATACAGGTATTACAAAGATCATAATAACAGCTATAACAATAACAGCAATGCTTACAACAACAGCAGGGTAAACCAAGGCGCCTTTAATCTGGGATTTCAGTTTTTCCGATTTTTCAATATAGGTGGCCAAACGCTGGAGTATGGTATCTAAGATACCGCCAACCTCGCCTGCGGAAACAAGGCCTACAAACAGGGAATCAAACACCTTAGGATGATTCTGTAAGGCATCTGCAAGGGTAGCGCCTCCTTCAACATCTTTAGTTATTTGCTTTAGAATCCGGCGAAAAGTTTTGTTTTCATTTTGCTCTGCCAGGATATTTAGCCCCTGGACAATGGGCAAACCTGCATTAATCATCGTAGAAAACTGTCTGGTAAAAATAACAATGTCTTTTTTTGTAACCTTAGGCTGCATAAAAGAGACATTTTCGAAGAGATCCTTAGGTTTTTGTTTGAGCTTTGTAACCTCAATATTGCGCCTCTTTATTTGCACTCTGGCAATTCTCTCATCTACAGCCTCTAGTTCACCTTTTATGACGCGTCCTTTTTTATTTTTGCCTGACCAGATATATATTGGCATAGCTTATTCTCCCAAGCCCTTAACTTAATAGTGATTAGTAT
>CAYSWP010000130.1:0-2953 GCA_964434795.1 uncultured Desulfobacteraceae bacterium
AAGATGGCAAGGATACTAGATTGGATAGATAAAGAGGTTAAAAAAGTGCCGGAGGCTGATTACTGAATATGCTCACGAGAGATGAAACGGAAAGATATAGCAGACAAACAATGATCGTGGAGATTGGGAAAGAGGGACAGGAAAAGCTTAAAAAAACAAGGGTGTTTATTGCAGGGGCCGGCGGGCTTGGATCTTCAGTGGCCATATATCTAACGGCAGCCGGGATTGGAAACATTAGGATAGTTGATCATGATACTGTAGAGCTTTGCAACCTTAATAGGCAGGTTTTGCATTGGGACAGGGATATAGGAAATAAAAAGATTGTATCTGCAAAAGGGAAACTAAAAAGGCTAAATCATAATGTAAAGATAGATGCCATTGGCGAGAGGATTACCGAAAATAACATATCACAGTTTGCTGCTAATTGTGACTTAATAGTTGATGCCATGGATAATTTACCTATTAGATATCTTTTGAACAAGGTTGCTTGTGAGAAAAATATCCCCCTTTTTCACGGCGCTGTTTATGGTTTTGAAGGAAGGGTAATGACTATAATTCCTTACAAGACTGCCTGCCTAAGGTGTGTATATCGAGGTGTTATGCCTGGAGATAAATTTCCGGTGATAGGGACTACACCGGCCGTTATAGGAAGTATTCAGGCCACGGAGGTGATAAAATATGTATTAGGGATTGGTGAGCTATTAACCGGCAGGTTGCTGATCTATAACGGGCTTGATATGCAATTCACGGAATTTAAGACAAAGAAAGACCCACAATGTGAGCATTGTGGTGAGAAGAGACTTTAATAAAACATGAGTGTGGGAATAAATATTCACCAGTCGTTAAGGCACCTTACCAATGCGAAGGCCATAGTTGAAGTTGATGGCAATACAGTTGGGAGCTGTCTCAATAACTTAGTTCAACAGTTTCCAGGCATTAAACCCAAACTATTTGATGAAAAGGGAAAATTGCTCAATTACGTTGATATATACGTTAACCTGGAAAGCTCATACCCGAAGGAGTTAGCAATGCCGGTTAAGGATGGCGACAAACTTTCTGTAACACTAATAATTGCCGGGGGATAAGGCAGAGAATAGGGTTAAAACAAGAAATCGTAACATCTCCATTCCTATAGCTTCCCCCTTTAAAAAGGGGGATTGAGGGGGATTTTTTCTAAAGCTGCACGGACTTATTGAGAAGTTACAAGAAATCTTCCCGAAAAAAATGAGAATTTGTGCAAAAGAGACAGAGCTAATTTAAAGGAGGGAAAAATGGCACAGGGACATGGTTTTGTTACAAAAGCCAGAGAAGATGGATGGGCCCAGGTAGTCACGGAAAGAAAAGATGCCTGTGAAAATTGCGGGGCATCCCATTGCTGTGTTTCTTTTGGGACTAAATCCGAAATGCTTGTCATGGCCTCAAATAAAGCGGGGGCAAAAGAGGGGGATTATGTATCCCTTATCCTTCGTTCAGGGATTTTGCTTAAGGCTGCTGCGGTTATGTATTTGATACCTGTTATAGGCCTCGTTTTAGGGGCTGCAATGGGCTCAGGTCTGAATGCGAGACTTCCCATTAGTGAGACGACGTCTGTCATAGTCTTTGGTTTTGCCGGGCTTTTCCTGGGATTTATAATAACTGCCCTGGTGTCCAAATGGATGTCAGGAAATTCAAACCTTACGCCTGTAATATCTCATGTCATAAATCAAGGCGTGCAGGACACACATGAGGTGAGTGCTATTGATCCTGTTTGTAAGATGACAGTGAACCTTGCTGAGAAACCGGAGAGTTTTTCTTATAAAAATAAGGACTATTATTTCTGTAGTCAAAATTGCCGGGAATCTTTTATCAAAGACCCAGAAAGATACCTGTAAACAGATCATTATTAAAACGGTTAATTGTTTGAACATGATGGCAAATATTCTAATAATAGATAAAAATCCTGATTATAGAGAGATACTTGCAGTTTTGATGGGGAATAGGGGTTATGCTGTAACTGTATTGGAAAGCTGTTATCAGATAATAGACATACTTGGCAGGACAGAATTTGATATTGTATTTCTGGATAGCGAGACAGGCGGAACAGGGGATAAAGATTTAGTTTCTCAGATCAGAAAAAAATGCCCTAATTGTTATATTATTTTAATATCATCTAAACGGGGAAATGGTTTTGTAAAAGATGCCATGGATAAAGGGGCCTACGGATGTGTATCCAAGCCATTTAACCCTGATGAGCTATTGGTCATGGTTAATCATATTGCTCACTGTTCGAAATAAGACAATCTTGAAATTTAAAAAATAAGGACCCACAGTGAAAAGAGAGATTATCAACATAGATGAGGAAAAATGCGATGGTTGTGGCATTTGTATTCCATCCTGTGCCGAAGGTGCCCTGCAGATTGTTGATAATAAGGCCCGTTTGGTGAAGGAAAGCTACTGCGACGGATTGGGGGCATGTCTTAATGAATGTCCAAAAGGGGCAATCACCATGGAGAAGCGGGACGTAGAGGCCTTTAATGAAGAAGAGGTAAAGCTCTATCTTAATGACAAAGAAACAACTATTAACCAATTGGTCTGTGGCTGCCCTTCCAGCACAGACCAGAGCTGGATTACGGAAGGAGAAGAAGGGACTCGAAGCGCACCCTCTTTGCTTTCTCACTGGCCGGTTAAACTCAGATTAGTTTCTCCGGAGGCGCCATATTTTAATAACAGTGAATTAGTGGTGGCTGCTGATTGTGGGCCATTTGCTTATGGAAATTTTCATAAGGATTTTATATCAGGCAGGGCAGTTGTCACAGGCTGTCCAAAGTTTGGCGATCTTGAGCTATATGAGGAGAAATTAACCGAGATACTCCTTAATTCTGAGATAAAAAAAATAATAGTAGTCAGGATGGAGGTTCCATGTTGTTCAGGCTGGTTGAATGCCGTGTGGAATGCAATCTATCTTTCTGGAAGA
>CAYSWP010000131.1:0-2817 GCA_964434795.1 uncultured Desulfobacteraceae bacterium
ATAATCATTGCAATCTCGTCACAGTTGGGAAATTTTGGACATTTAATACAGTCAGCCCAGATCTTGTGAGGGAGCAGTGTTTTATCTATTTCCTCAAAACCTAAATCTGCGAAGAAATTTTTTCTCAATGTCAATGCAAACACCCTTGATAGACCAAGCTCAACTGCCTCTTTAAGGCATTTCTCAACAAGTTTGGAGCCAATGCCATGATTTTGACTACTTTCAATAACAGATAATGATCTTATTTCCCCTAAATCCTTCCATGAGACTATAAGGCTGCATATGCCAATCAAATTTCCATTCGCCTCACTGCTATCCTCAACGTAAAAATCTCTTATATGCTCATAGAGATCAGCAAAAGATCGGGGCAGCAATATATCTTGATTTACATAATAGGATAAGATTTTATGGATTGAAATTACATCTTGAATTATTGCCTTTCTTGGCATAAAAAACCCCTAATTATTCCGGTTAGGATGTATTATAAAAGGTTTAAACCCTTCATTATCAGACAAACGTTTTGCATATTTTTTTGCCTCTGTTAATGAAGATAATGGTCCACAGCGGATTCTATAATATAATTCACCGTTTATTAAGGTTTGATAATAATAAGCCGGGTATCCCAGACTTATCAATTTTTTTACCACCCTCTTGCTGTCACCTTTGTTTTTAAGCGCTGCAACTTGAACATTGTAATTTAGGATACTCGCCCTTATCCGTTTAACCTTCTCTCTGGTTGTTGATTTACCCTGGTTTTTAGCCGGTTCATCAGGCCTGAGGGAAGGTTTTTCAGACTTTGCTTTTTTCTCATTAAAGGCAGAGTCTGAGAGAGTTTTTTCCTTTGCAATTTCTTTCTTCTGTGTAAGCTCCTTGTAAAATGTTAGCTCCTCTTCTTTTATAGGCAATACGTGCTCTTGTGGCATTACCTCTTTATCTCTTGTTTCTTTTTCTTCTATGGTAGCAATGTCTTTTTCCTTGATTGTAGCAAGACTGTCCATTGCATCATTGAATAAACCTCTACTAACTACAATTCCCAGGGTAAAAATCCATAAAAGCACGAAAAGGAAGGCCAGAGACATTACAATGATATGTGTCATCGTCAAGCCAAAGGTGTATGTTTTAGCCTTTTTTTTTGGAGAGGATTTTTTATTAGCCATTTTTCACTGTTTACATTTCTTCCGGTGCGTTAACACCTAAGAGCTCAAGGCCATTTTTTATTACAATTTTAACGGCCAGAGACAAAGAAAGTCTTGCCTGGCTTAGATCCTTGTCTTCAATGACTATTCTATGTTTATTATAATACCTGTGAAAATTCCCAGCAAGTTCTGTCAGGTAATATGTAAGTCTATGGGGCGCTAAATCAATTGCCATTTCTTCTACAAGAGAGGGAAAGTCCGCTATTTTTCTTATGAGGGCGAGCTCTTCTTTCTTATCCAACAGTTGAAAATATTGTCCAGGGTCCTCTGGAAGGTTAATGTTCTGGTTAGCCGCCTTTCTAAAAACACTGCATATTCTGGCATGGGCATATTGTACATAATATACTGGATTTTCACTATCCTTTTTTTTAACAAGATCTATATCAAAATCAATAGGCGAATTATTATCTTTGCTTAAAAAAACGAACCTTACTGCATCTACACCTACATCCTCTACAAGTTCGCTTAGAGTGATGAACCTGCCTGCCCTCTTGGACATCTTTACCTCTTCTCCTCCTTCCCAGAGTTTGACTAATTGTATCAATAGTATGTCAAGCCAGTTATCAGGAATACCTTCCGCCTTAATTGCCGCCTTCATTCTGTCTACATAGCCATGGTGATCTGCTCCCCAGATGTTTATTACCCTTTTAAAACCCCTCTCCCATTTATCAAAATGATAGGATATGTCTGTAGCGAAATATGTTAGTTGACCATCGTTTTTTCTAATAACCCTGTCCTTATCATCACCAAAGAGCGAGGTCTTTAACCAGAGAGCGCCTTCATCTTCAAAAACCAACCCCTTTTCTTTTAGCAGTTTAATTGTGTTATCAATATTTCCAGATGAGTAAAGGTCGCTTTCACTATACCAAAAATCAAAATCTATTCTGAAGTTAATAAGATCTTGCTTTATCCCCTTTAGAATTTTTGTCTTACTCATATCAGATAATAAATTAGTGGCTGTCTCAAAATCAAGGCCTTTTAAATCTGTTTCCTTAGAAATTTCAACAGCCAAATCTTTAACATAATCTCCTTGATAGCCATTTTCTGGGAATGGATAAGATAGGTCATGCAGTTGTTTCCATCTGCTATAAACTGATTCACCAAGAATTTTGACTTGCCGGCCTCCGTCATTTATGTAAAATTCTCTTCTTGCATCATAACCGCTAAAATTTAATATTCTGCAGAGAGAATCCCCCAGCGCTGCGCCTCTTCCGTGGCCAAGATGTATAGGTCCAGTAGGATTTGCGCTAACAAACTCTACCATTATTTTTTCGCCGTTACCAAGGTTGTTGGCTCCGAATTTATCCTTAAGGGTGATGACTGTGGCGAGAAAATCATACCACTTTTCTTTTGCTATAAAAAAATTTATAAAACCAGCCCCACCTATTTCTGTTTTTGAAATCAAATTGTCCTTGTCTTGCAAATGCATTATAAGTATTTCTGCTATATTCCGGGGGGAATTCCTTTGACTTCCGGCAAGGATCATTGCCAGGTTTGTGGCAAAGTTGCCATGTTCTGGATTAGCTGGAATTTCAATAACAAAATCTGGAATAGGTGTCTGTTTTAGGTAACCTTTTTTGATGGATAGGTCTAATGTGTCTTTAAGGATTTCTTCTATTCT
>CAYSWP010000132.1:0-2792 GCA_964434795.1 uncultured Desulfobacteraceae bacterium
GGGGTTTATCCCTGGCCCAGACCTGAGTTACCTGGCTTGGTTTCAACGAAACCGCTCGCTAAATGTCAAAACGAATGTATCAACTTTCACACGTGTCGCACCAGGGCAGGCCTGTCAAAAAATAGCTGAATATGAGTTTGTAAATTTTTTATAAGTTCAAGTTAAGGGTATAAACCTTTCCTGTTTCTTTTTCTTCAAGCTGCAATCTGAGTGACTTGACTGATTCTGCCTCCCCTGGAAAAAATATAAATCCATAGCTCAGCCTATTTGGAGGAAGTGATTTATACTGTAGGTTTTTATCTTCAAAATCTTCCATAACCTTTCTGTTGGCATCCTCTGCCGAAGCATAGCCTCCCAATCCGCCAAGCACTGCCCCGGAAGCTGCTCCTACGGCCGCTCCCTTGCCTGCTGTGGATAAAACATTCTCACCTGTAACAATACCAATAGCTGCGCCGATAATTGCACCGGCAGCGCCGGAAATTACACCGGAATATGCGCCGTCTTTAAAGATCCGCTTTGTTTGTGCATATTTTGTGACCCTCTCATAGGCAAACTTTTCAGATAAGACAGGCCAGAGATTCCCTAAACTATCCTGAAGGAATGTCTGATCCGCCTTAATGGATAAACCGCTGTTTCCCTGATTGTCTACTACAATTCTGACCGGCATCATTCCTGCGCCTCTGACGTCAAATCCAAAGGCATTAGCGGCCTCCTCCTTTTCAACAAATGCCCTTGCTCCGATAGTGGCGCCTGCCACATAAGCAGCATTCGGATATGCTGATGGATGTTTAAAGGGCAAAGGTTTGGCCTTATAAGATGTGGCGCAACCAATGCAGAAAATTACAAGTATTACGATAAGTGATAAGATGTAATTCTTTTTCATCATGTCTCCTCCATAGGGTTAATCTTGAAAAAATTCCCTTGCATTTTTAACATCCTGGCCTATCTGCTCGGAGAGCTCTTCAATGCCGGGAAAGGTTATTTCATCACGGAGGCGAAAAAGGAAATTTAGTCTGATATCATTACGTAGAATGTTTTTAGAAAAATCAAAGATATAGGTCTCAACAGACAACTGTTCGTTATTAAACGTTGGGTTATAGCCTATATTAGTTAATCCTTGATAAGTTTTTCCCTCAATATCTACTGTAACAATATATACACCTTTTTTAGGGATTAGCTCATCCGAAAGCATTAGATTTGCAGTCGGGTAACCCAAAAGAGACCCACCTCTGTTTCTGCCCTTAACCACCTTCCCTCTGATCTGATAGTTCCTTCCAAGCAGTCTTTTTGCCTCAGTTATATCGCCGTTTGCTACGAGATCACGGATTGATGTGCTGGAAACCAGTGTTTTTCCAACATAAACAGGTCCTATTTGATGGACGGCAAAATCAAAGTGTTTACCCATTTTTTTTAAGAGATCGATGTCACCCTCTCTATTACGACCAAAGACATAATCATATCCCACTACTATCTCTTTAGCGCCTAATCTGTCTACAAGGATGTTCCTTACGAAGTCTGTTGCAGAAACAGTTGAGAACTCCAAGGAAAAGTTTATTATGATAAATAGGCCAATTCCCTGGTTTAATATGAGTTCCTGTTTCTGTTCCAAAGGGGTTATGAGGGGGCGTGCTTTATCTGGAGACATTATTTTTACAGGGTGTGGTTCAAAGGTAATAACCCCTGGTGTGCCCTCTATTTCATGGGCACGTTTTATAACTTTTTTAAATATAGTCTGATGCCCCCGGTGTACACCATCGAAATTACCTATTGTAACTACAGGGTTTTTGATGTCATCGGGTAAATCATCAAGATTGCAAACTATAGACATAAGTGCTTAACACTATTTTTGGAGTTAGACTGACTTTTAAGTTAATTCTTTTACTCTCTCTTACTTTATTCACGATGAGGGAGTTTAGGGGGAATTTAATTTATATATTGCCCTTAATCCCTCCAATGTAAGAAATTTTTCTATATGATCAATGTTCTTGGACTCAGATTTAATTAGTGTAGCCAGTCCGCCTGTTGCAACAACGGTAAGGTCAGGGCCTTTCTCACCCTTTATTTTATCCACTATACCATCTACAAGACCGGCATATCCATAAACTAACCCTGAGTTTATGCTGCTCATTGTTTCCTTGGCAACAACTGTTTTAGGCTTGGCAAATATTTCAACCCTCGGCAATTTGGAGGCTTTCTGGAAAAGGGCCTCAGCAGATATTATTATCCCGGGCGCGATTGCCCCCCCCTCATAAACTCCATCATTAGATATGTAATCAAAGGTTGTGGCTGTGCCGAAATCTACCACAATAAGCCCTGTTCTGTATTTTTGGTATGCAGCCACTGCATTGACAATCCTGTCGGCACCGACCTCTTTTGGGTTGTCATATTCAATAGGCATCCCTGTGTTTAAGTTGTGGTCTACGATCATTGGTTCTTTATTGAAATTAAGGATGCAAAACTCTTTAAATGAACTAAGGAGTGGCGGCACAACGCAAGAGATAATCACATCTTTGATGTCCTCAACCTTTAAATGTAATGGGGAAAATAGGTTGTTGATCAGTGCGCTTAGTTCATCACTGGTCATATCCCTTTCTGTTCTGATACGCCAGTGATTAACCATTTGATCATTTTGAAAAATACCAAGTACAATATTTGTATTTCCTATATCAATGCAAAGAAGCATAATAAATTCACCCAAAGCTTATGGATTAAAAATTTGGTGACTTCCTGGTTATTTAAAATATTAAATACCATTGCCTATATATCAGGACAGGGGAATCTCTTTTTGAATG
>CAYSWP010000133.1:0-2474 GCA_964434795.1 uncultured Desulfobacteraceae bacterium
CAATTAACCTTTGAACCTTTATCCGCCGTTCTTGTGGCGGAGTGAACCTTTGAACCGTGAACGGATATAATAAATATTTGGAGATATAATTCCTGGAGTTTAAAATGCTTGAGTTAAAAGAAATAAGTTATACAGTCTCAGATACCGAATCTGATGACACCAATGCAACGAAAACAATCATTGACCGATTTAGTTATACCTTTGAAACAGGTAAATTTTACGCAATAACCGGACCTAACGGCAGCGGCAAGACTACTTTTGCTAAAATAATTATGGGGATAAACCAGGCAACATCCGGAAGTATTTTATTTGACGGCAAAGACATAACTAAAGCAACCATTACAGATCGTGCCAGGTCTGGAATTGCCTACGGTTTTCAACACCCCGCACGATTTAAGGGAATGACCTTCAGGGATTTGCTTTCCATTTCAAGCGGTACCAACGATGAGAATGAGCTGGTAAAGATCATAGCACGATGTGGAATCTGTCCCCTTGAGTTTATGGATAAGACTGTAGACGGCAACCTTTCCGGAGGCGAAATAAAGAGAATAGAACTTGCCACAACTATTGCCCGCAACCCGGTGCTTGCTATCTATGATGAACCTGACACAGGTATTGATTTATGGACAATAGAACCAATGGTCCATCTTCTTAAAAAGGAGCAGAAAGAGCTGAATACAACGACCATTGTTGTAAGCCACAACAAGGCCTTTCTCAATGCCGCAGATGCACTGATTTTGATAAATGATGGTAAAATTGTATACTCAGGCGGACTGGACGGGGCAAAATCCATTTTGGACGATTTGAGCGAATGTAGCTATAATGAAATTTGTGAAGGAGAACTTGATGTTAGCTGGATTAGATAAGGAACTTCTGAAGACTGTTGCGAATTTAGAAAATATCCCAAAAGGCGCCTACAGTATTAGAAAAAACGGAACGACCCTTTCCCGTGAAATATCTCTAAACATTATCATTGAAGACAATGCTGATGGAAACGGTATAATTGTTACAATAAAGCCTGGAACCGTGAATGAATCTGTTCATATCCCGGTCATAGTAAGTCAGGCAGGGCTTCATGATTTGGTTTATAATACATTCATTATTGGGGAAGACTCGGATGTGACTATTATTGCCGGTTGCGGTATCCACTGTGGGAGTTCAGAATCAGAAGGGCACGAAGGTATCCACGATTTTCAAGTGGGTAAAGGCGCCAGGGTAAAATATGTGGAAAAACATGTGGCCATCGGCGACGGCCCAGGAGAGCGAATCCTTAATCCTACTACAAAGGTATTTTTAGGGGAAAATTCCTATGTGGAAATGGAGCTAAGCCAATTAGGCGGAGTTAATAAAGCAGATCGTGTTAATGAGGCAAATCTGTCTGCAGGAAGCTCACTCATTATTACAGAGCGTGTTTTGACCGACTATGAACAAAGTGCATCATCTCAGAATAATATCATTCTTGAAGGAAATGATAGTTCGGCTAATATGGTTTCCCGCTCTGTTATTAAGGGTAACTCAAGGCAAGATTTTTATGCCACCATTGAGGCCCGCGCAAAGTGTATCGGCCATATCGAATGCGATGCTATTATAATGGATAATGGAATAAATGAGACTATCCCATCACTCAAGGCATTTCACCCTGATGCAGAACTTACCCATGAGGCCTCTATTGGAAAGATAGCCAGCGACCAGCTTATGAAGCTTATGAGTCTCGGGCTGACATACGATGAGGCAGTAAATAGAATCATTCAAGGTTTTTTAAAATAGATATATAGTTTTTATCATTAAAACTACTGCCTACCTTGCTTTTATTTTTTATTTCCCCGTTCATCTGTTATTGTTTTAATTAGGGGTATAAGAAATATTATGCAGGCTGCAAGAAACACAACGCTTGCCACAAGCATCAGAATGTCTCCGCTTTTAAGGCTTGAGGCAATGAAAAGAACTGCACATATAATAAAAACTACCCATCCCAAAAAATGGTATTTAACTTCCTGTTTAAACCTGCCGTTAGACAACTGTGTAACCTCCTCCTTTTAAAAGACTGACCTGTTTTTCCGTCTAAAGGCCCAAAAACATCATTCACCTTTTTCAATAACATTTCCCACCATTAATGCAAGGTATTATCTAAATCAGTTATCTGTCCTACCTAAGGTTTATATATCAGGCGCCGTTCTAATAACCTTTTACAAAACCTGGGTCAAGAAAGCCTTCAGCCTATTAAGATCCTGATCTTCTTTCATAATATCCCCTCGTCTCCATATGGAAACATGTCTCATAATTGAGACATAATTTCTTTTATGCCATAAAGCAAAATAGTGATTGAGGCCACAAATGTTAAAAAAGTGTTCCTCTTAAAAATCCTCCTTTTAAGCTAATGTGGGTTAATTCTGAGATGAGCCTTGTTTGAAAAAACCATTTTTGAAAAATTTTGCAACAATATCTCGATTTTGGTATTTTGATATGTTAAATAC
>CAYSWP010000134.1:0-2069 GCA_964434795.1 uncultured Desulfobacteraceae bacterium
ATAAAGCTCATTTTTAGGGAATGATTTACTATATCTATATACTGACAAAACGAATTGATGCGCTTTCTTCCAAACAATTAGATCTTGAAAATGCCTTGCAGGCGGCCGTTTCATTCTGAATTCTGACTTCCCGCCGGGGCGTAGACCTCTCTGGGCAGGAGGCTGGCTTATGAATTCTTGAGATGATGAAATTTCAAATATCTTTTATCAGCATTTAACCACAAAAAACTATAAAAGGATGACGAGTCTATGTTTTACTCTATCAGCCTGTATGGGGCCTTGATAATATTTATTATTGGCTTAATTTATAAGGTAAACTCCTGGTTTTCTCTCAAGATTAGCGTAGATTCAAAAAACGCTTCTGCAAGATTTTCAGCGGCCCTCAAAGGCGTTATTACCACGATCTTTAGCGGTAGAATCCTGACACTGCTCAAGGTATTTTTTCTTGATATAATTGTTCAGAGAAAGGTAATGCAGGAGGATTTTATAAGGTGGCTGGCCCATATCTTAATTTATTGGGCATTTATGCTGCTTCTTCTTATGCATGCCCTTGATTCTTTTATTACCTCTGCAATTTTCCCTGATTACTCCCCTACCATAAATCCGTTTATGTTTTTGAGAGACCTATTTGGCCTTCTTGTCATAGTCGGTGTAGGCCTGGCCATTTACCGAAGATTCATTCGCAAGGCGCCTCGACTAAAAACAAACGCCATGGATCATTATGCTATAATTTTATTGGCAATTATCATAGTCTCCGGTGTTTTCTTAGAAGGTGCAAAGATAGGATCATACTCAATATATAAAGATATGGTTGAGGAATACGCAGGTCTGGAAGATGCCGAGGAAATAAAACCCCTTACTGCATTTTGGGTAAAAAATTTTGGCGTAGTTTCCCCTGATATAAAAGGCCCATTTGAAAGCGAACTGCTTGAAGAGGGCAAAGAACTTCATGAGATGAGCTGTGCAGGATGTCATTCCAGACCCCAATGGGCATTTATGGGAAACTCAGTGGCTGCATCAGTCAAAGGAATTGCACTTGGCTTAAATAACGCCGGTATTCATACATTGTTATGGTATATACATTTTCTTGCATGTTTCATTGGGCTTGCCTATATTCCCTTTTCAAAATTTTTTCACATATTCACCAGCCCCTTAAGCATCCTTGCAAACAGTGTAATGAATAGAGAGGATTCAGAGATACCCAACATTGAAACCAAACAGGCCCTTGAACTTGACGCTTGCACCCATTGCGGGCAATGTACATCAAGATGCTCAGCAGCAATTGTATTTGAAGAGATTGGCAATATAAATATACTCCCGTCTGAAAAAATCCAGTCTTTAAAAAAGGTGGCTTCTAAACAAGATATGGACAAAGAGGAATTCTTACTTATCCTTGATGGGACTTATCTATGCACTAATTGTCATAGGTGTACTGATGTATGCCCGGCCGGTATAAATTTGGAAGATCTATGGTTCAGCATGAGAGAGAATATGTTTCAAAAAGGCCACCCTGAATTTTCCATACTTTCCCCATTATCATATTACAGAGGTCTCATGAGGGAAACTATGCCTGAAGATGAGTATGAAAAACCATTAATCCAGGCAAGAAATGCAGTCACTGCAGGCTACAATCTGATAAAGGATCAGACAGAAACTATAACTATTACAACACCTGACAGGGAATTTCAAGATGAATTACTCTCATCACAAGCAAGTACATTCAGAGAGTGCTTTGGCTGCCAGACATGCACGAATGTATGTCCGATAGTAGCAAATTATGAGAACCCAAAGGAAACATTAGGGCTTTTGCCTCATCAAATTATGTATTCCCTTGGTTTGGGGATAAAAGAACTGGCCCTTGGGTCAAATATGCTCTGGGATTGTGTTACCTGTTACCAGTGCCAGGAGCAGTGCCCCCAGGGAGTGAAGATAACAGAAGTGCTTTTTGAGCTAAAGAATTTGGCCATACAAAACGTAAAGGCCAAAACAGTTTAACCTATGCGGTTAGCCATTAGCATTAAAAAGGGGTGAAAATGAGAGATTTTAGAGAACTTAATCAACAGATCAAT
>CAYSWP010000135.1:0-2018 GCA_964434795.1 uncultured Desulfobacteraceae bacterium
TCATTCCGGCCTGTCTGCGTGCGACGCACAGGCAGGCGAAAGCCGGAATCCAGTATTTTCAAGCAGTTGCAGACCATCTGGACTCCGGCTTTACCCGGAGTGACGACTTTTTACGGGACCATCAACTTTGGGAAATTAAATAATTTTATCGTTAAGAGGCTGTCCGAGAATAGTAATTTTTTCTCAAATCGAGGAATGCGAAAAAAATTGCCGCAGGTATATAGTTGATATTCCGAGGATAATTTTTCGAGCATCACAAAGAGTTGAGGAAAAAGGGCATTCTCGGACAGCCTCTTAGATAGTCCAACAGTTTAAATGGAGCATATAAGTTATGTTAAAAGAAAAAAAGATTGGTATAATAGGCACTGGTAACATGGGCGAGGCCCTTATAGACGGGCTGTTACATTCTCGATCCTCTGTCCCGGAAAATATAATATGTTCAGATGTTAAAAAGGAAAAGCTCAAATCAGTAAGGGAAAAATATGGCATAACAAGTAAAACAAACAATCCCGATGTCGTGAAGGCATCGGATATAATCATCTATGCCATAAAACCCCAGATAATGACCAAGATCCTTAAAGAAACTGCTGATTTTTTAGATTCATCCAAAATTATTATATCTATAGCTGCCGGCGTTCCATTAAGCGCAATAGAATCATGTCTGAACAAGGAGTTGCGCCTTGTCAGGGTAATGCCCAACATCGCGGCCTTTGTCAGGGAAGGGGCATCGGCAATTGCCCCTGGGGGGCATACCAGCGAAGGAGACCTAAAGATAGCCAAGGCTATATTTGACTCTGTGGGCAAAAGTGTAATCATTGAAGAGTCACTAATGGATGCCATTACAGGTTTAAGTGGTAGTGGCCCTGCCTACATATTTTTAATTGTTGATGCCCTGGCCGATGCCGGAGTAAAGATGGGCATTGCAAGAGATGATGCGCTTTTTCTTTCAAGTCAAACTGTTTTAGGGGCTGCAAAATTATTGATGGATACCAAAGAACACCCTGGTAAGCTAAAAGACAAGGTCACATCACCAGGGGGAACTGCCATAGTAGGATTGCATACCTTAGAGGAAGGCGGACTTAGAACCACCCTTATCAATGCTGTAGAGGCAGCTACAAACAGGGCAAAAGAATTAGGCGAAATGATGAAAAAAAACTTTTCAGAGAAATAGCTGAAATTTTTTTGTAAAAGATAACGTACAGTGATAGTTGACAGGAGGTAAGATTTGCCAATCTATGAATATGCTTGCAAATCATGTGGAATAACATTTCAGCGCTTGTTATTGGGACAAAAAGAGGAAGAAAACATTAGATGCCCACAATGCAAAGGAAAGGACCTGAAAAAATTGGTTTCAAGGGTAGCCTTTCATGTCTCAGAGCAGGACAGGATAGATGCATATAACCCGAACTCTAAAAATGACGATGCCTTTTATAAGGATACCAGAAATATTGGCCTTCAGGCTCAAAAAAGGGCCCAGCAAATGGGCGTAGACTTAGGATCTGATTTTGAGTCCAAATTAGATGGGCTGCGCGCAGATCCAGGCAAGGTTTTTGATAATACGGAATAATGTTGATCAAAATTATTTTTTCCTTGAATTAAAAGGAAATAACAAGTAAAGATAAATTTATGCCCCCGTAGCTCAGGTGGATAGAGCAAGGGATTCCTAATCCCTGTGCCGGGTGTTCGAGTCGCCCCGGGGGCACCATGAGTGATAAGATTGAACAGGGAATTTTAGGGCATAAGCGCTAACTTATTTGCAGCATCATTCCGACGTCCTTACTGTCATTCCGGGGTTCTTTTTATCATTCCGGCGAAAGCCGGAATCCAGTCAAACAATCGTATTGTACAAATCCTGCCAATTCGGATTACTGCTTTCAATCAATTCCAGTTTCCATTTTCGCTTCCATTCTTTCAATCGCTTCCCCCTCTCAATAGCGGATTCCATGCTCTCGTGTACTTCATCCCAAACCAGTGAATGAAACACCGTAACGTTTGGTGAAACCTCCCACCATGTTGTT
>CAYSWP010000136.1:0-1955 GCA_964434795.1 uncultured Desulfobacteraceae bacterium
TTGACCCCTGGAATCCTTGGACCCTCTTCTCCAACTAAATTGGAGAAGAACCAATAATAATTACAGGAGGGAACCTTATGAATATAAGAAACTTTATTGTCGGAATTACCATGGCCTTTTTAACGCTCTCAGCAACAACAAATGTTCGGGCCGACGCATTAGATATTTTCAAAAATGAAAAGGGTATTATAAAGATTGCCGGAGGTACGGCCCATATACCGGTTGTAAAAGAGGCGGCTAAACGCATCATTAATTTTAATCCAGACATTCAAATAAGTATTGCCGGAGGGGGCTCAGGTGTTGGGATTAAACAGGCAGGCGAAGGACTGGTAGATATAGGAAACTCAGGCCGAATGCCCTCGGAGAGTGAAATTAAAAGATACAACCTGAAGGTCTTTAAATGGGCCATCGACGGAGTAGGTATTATCGTCAACCCCAAGAATAATGTGAAGACCTTGAGCAAGATCCAGGTTATTGATATATTCTCAGGTAAAATAAACAACTGGCAAATTCTTGGAGGAAAAAATAAAGAAATTAATGTTTATACCAGGAATGAGGCAAGCGGCACCAGGGCCGTTTTCTGGAAAAAGGCCCTTAATAAAGGAAAAATAACGTCCAAGGCGAATTTTGTTGTCTCTAATGGCGGCATGAAATCTGCAATATCCCAAGATCCATACAGCATTGGCTATGTCTCTGTAGGCCATATCGATAAATCCGTGGCGCCGGTAGCCGTTGATCATGTGCTTCCGACACTCGATAATGTGAAAAAGGGCAGCTACAAGATTGTTCGCGGGCTATACAGCAATACTAAGGGTGATCCCTCAGGACTAATAAAGAAATTTATTGATTATCTTTTAACCCCTGAATGCCAAGAAATCGTCAGAACCAAGGGCTTTATCCCGGTCATATGAACAAAATTTATGAAAAATTTGCGGAAAAATTATTTCTCCTCTCTGCCATTTTAAGTATATCCGTAACAATCCTTATATTTGGATTTATGTTGATATTGGGCCTGCCTTTTATAAGAGAGGGAAATTTTTTTAACCTGTTTACGCAACCATGGTCTCCCCATCAAGGTTTATACGGAATTTATCCTATGATCATCGGCACAATGTCCGTCTCTTTGCTAAGCATTGTCTTTGCCTTTCCCCTTAGCTTAGGCTGTGCCTCACTAATAAGTGTATTAGGTCCTAAAGGGTTTAGCAGGTTTTTTCGAAAAGTGGTTCAATTCATGACAGGTGTTCCTACAGTCATCTACGGATTTATAGGTATTTTCCTTCTTGTGCCCATAATCAGAGAGATCTTTCAGGGTGGATCGGGGATGTGCATTCTGTCTGCCTCTTTAATGCTAACCGTTCTTGTCTCACCGACCATGATCCTCTTTTTCATTGACAGCTTTGATCAGGTTCCAAAGACTTTTATAAACGCAATAGACGCATTAGGTGGAAGCAAGGTTCAAAAACTCCTTTATGTTATGCTTCCCAATGCATGGAGGGGAATTTTATCAGGCCTTATCTTAGGCCTTGGGAGGGCCTTCGGTGATACTTTGATAGCATTAATGATTGCAGGAAATGCAATTAAAACACCAGGCTCCGTTCTTGACTCCGCCCGTACCCTGACCTCCCATATAGCCTTAGTGATTGCATCAGATTACGAGAGCATGGAGTTCAAATCAATCTATGCCTGCGGTATCTCCCTGTATATATTCACCACGATTACAGTTCTATGTGTCCGGTTTCTCAGGACAGGCCCCAAAGGGGTGACAAAATGACCCGCCCTGTAGATAAATTAATTATCATACTTTCCTGGATAAGCGGGATTATGCTTCTCGGGGCCATATCAAGCATTATAGGTTATCTGCTCGTCAAAGGTATTGGCGCAATAAAGCTTAGCCTTATCTTTGGTGAAACCAATCCATTTGATGCGCTTCTTCTAAAGAAACAGGTTTTTGACGG
>CAYSWP010000137.1:0-1805 GCA_964434795.1 uncultured Desulfobacteraceae bacterium
GTGCTTTTTGGTCTTATTATTGTCCGTGGCTCTTTTGATGGCCTTTGCAATGCCTGCAGGAGCAGCAAAATATAAAAAAGAGTACAAGATGACGCTTAACGTTGGCCCTCAATTTTACTGGGGCATGGGGGCGCAAAAATTTGCCGACCTGGTAAAGGAAAAAACCAATGGTCAGATTAATATCAAGCCCTATTGGGGAAGCTCCCTGCTCAAAGGGGCTCAATTAAAATCACCCCAAATGGTCGCCACTGGGGTAATAGATTGCGCATATGAATCTACAATTAATTCCTCTCCAGTTATGCCGGAAATGAATATATTTTCCCTGCCGTTTTTTATTAACAATTTTGAAAACCTCGATAAGATGGAGTATGGAGAAACCGGCAAGGCTATTTTTAAGGTTATGGACAAAAAGGGGCTTGTAGGGCTTGCATGGGCTGAAAATGGTTTCCGGCAGGTTACTAACAGCAAGAGACAGATACGCAGACCTGAAGATTTAAAAGGTTTAAGGCTGCGTGTTGTAGGAAGCCCGATCTTTATTGATACCTTTAGACAATTGGGAGCTGATCCTGTTAATATGAACTGGGGGGACGCAGTGACAGCCTTTCAGCAGGGTGTTGTTGATGGCCAGGAGAATCCTGTTGGGGTAATTGTCCCGGTGCAGGTCTGGCAGTATCATAAATTTGCTACATTCTGGAACTATCTTGTAGATCCTTTGATTGTTTATTGGAACAAAAAGCAATTTAGCGCTTTCCCCAAAGATATTCAAAAAATTATAAAAGAGGCCGCTATAGAATCTGCTAAGTTTGAAAAGGCGCTGTGCCGTGCCGGACTTGATGGGGATAAGTCTATCAATATATTAAAAAATGAGTTCAACTATACAATGAAGGTACCTGAGCCTGTAAAATTTATGGAGAGCAAGGGCATGAGCGTTACCTTTCTTTCAGATGATGAGAGGGCTGCATTTATAAAGGCTACGAAACCTCTATATGAAAAATGGATTCCAAAGGTGGGTAAAGATCTCTACGAAAAAGCCAAGACTGACATGTGTAAGTAGTTTACGATAACTTGAAAGCCCCTGTGAATTTAACAGTTTGCAGGGGCATTTTTTAAAGATAAAGTTGATGGGCAAGGATAATCAAAGAATTAGAGTGGATCACTGGATAGTAGCCATCCTTCTCTTTGCTATGGCGTCTATTGCATTTATTAACGTACTCAGCAGATACCTGTTTCACTTTTCCTTTGCAGCTACAGAAGAGATTACAATAAATCTTTTTGTATGGATAACAGTAGTTGGATCAGGAATTGCCTTTGAAAGAGGCGGGCAACTTGGAATGGTTACGCTCTTTAACATATTCCCTAAGAAATATAAGAAAATTGTTATCCTTTTTAGTTCAGGGCTGAGCGCATTCCTTTTTCTCTTAGTAGATATTTATACTATCCAGGCTATATATTTTGAGTTAACAATATTTAAGGCAACCTCTGCCGGGCTTGGTATTCCTGTTTGGATTTATTATATTGGTGTCCCCATTTTATCTATCTTTGTTTTTCAGGGTATTTACAGGGATGCATCCTCTAAATTGGACGATATTGAGAGAAAGGGGGAAAGATAATGGAGATCCTGGTAATCACATTAGTCTTCCTTTTTTTTATGGCTATCGGCATTCCCATAGGGACATCTCTTGGTGTGGCGGCTGTTGTTACTGTTTACTGTTTTGACCTGGGCATCGGGATGTTAGGGGTAAATTTTTCGACAGGCATTGCGTCATTTCCCCTTCTTGCAATCCCATTTTTTGTGTTGGCCGGAG
>CAYSWP010000138.1:0-1704 GCA_964434795.1 uncultured Desulfobacteraceae bacterium
AATTAATTACAATAAAAAGGAAATTTCCTAAAATACAAGTTGCACTTCTTGTACGTGATCTTACTTCTACCTTCCATTGTTTGTGGCTATGTGATAAGCTATGAACAAAAAACCATCAATCAACAATTCAAGATAAGTGGATAATAAAATGAAGATAAATGAATTTCCGGAAGATATCAGAGATTACATTATACCAGCACCATCCGGCAGCATGTATTACAGGTGTTTGTCATGTAACAGCGAATTTGATATTCAAAATCTTCTATACACATGCCCGTCATGTGGTGGGATATTGATGCTTTACCAAAGGCCTTCAGAAAAAATAAGTAACATAGATGGGGCCGCATGGAAAAAAATATTTGACTACAGGAAAATGATTAACCTCAGTTCTCTTAAGGGCATCTTTCGATATTATGAATTCATAGCCCCGGTTATCCCTTTAGAAACTATAGTATATTTAGGAGAGGCCCATACCCCATTAGTTAAGGCCAATAAAAACATGCAGCAAAGAGTTGGATTGCCCTTCTATTTTAAAAATGAAGGGCTGAACCCGAGCCTGTCCTTTAAAGACAGGGGGATGGCCTGTGCCCTTAGTTTTTTAAATTACCTTGCAGCGGGCAAAGGTCTTAAAAATATCCTTGCTGTCTGTGCATCCACTGGTGATACCTCGGCATCAGCAGCGCTTTATTCTGCATATTTAACAGGTCTTATAAAATCAGCCGTTATTCTTCCAAAGGGAAAGGTAACCTCACAACAACTATCTCAACCTATTGGGAGTGGTGCAACTGTATTTGAAATCCCCGGAGTTTTCGATGATTGTATGAAGGTGGTTGAAGAATTAAGCGAGAAATACAACGTGGCCCTTTTAAACTCCAAGAATAGCTGGAGGATTCTTGGTCAGGAATCATTTGCCTTTGAGATTGCTCAGGATTTTGATTATAAGGTTAGTGATAAGGTTATTGTTGTGCCAATTGGTAATGCCGGCAATATAAGCGCCATAATGAGCGGGTTTTTAAAATTTTTAAAGGCAAATATAATTTCCGAACTGCCAAAGATAATTGGTGTCCAGTCAGAGAATGCAAACCCAGTATACCTCTATTATTTAGAGGAAGATCCTTCCATGCGGTTATTTAAACCAGTGACTGTAAAGCCAAGCGTTGCCCAGGCAGCCATGATAGGCAATCCCGTATCAATGCCAAGGGTAATTGACCTGGTTAGAGAATATAACCGGATATCAGGCAAGAAAAGGGTATTTGTCACCCAGGTCACAGAGCAGGAGATAATGGATGCAACGGTAATTGCAAACAGAAATGGCCATATAGCCTGCACTCAGGGTGGAGAATCTATGGCAGGGTTAATAAAGTCAAAAGAAGAGGGAATTGTTTCGGATAAGGAAACAGGCATACTTGACTCTACGGCCCATTCCCTGAAATTCTCAACCTTTCAGCAGATGTATCTTGAAAGCAGGTTTCCTGCGGAATTTGGTATCAAACCAATAGAAGAATTTAAGAATACCCCTGTTTCAATAAACTTAGAGGGTATTAAAGAGATGCCAGGCTATGGGAAGTCACTCAGTGCTGAAGGTTTTCAGATTTTTGTAAAGGCAAGCGCAGAAAAAATAGCAAACATATTAGGCCTGAAGGAAAGATAAATAAGTGGTTAATATAGAATATATTCAGACCTCGTAATTTATAGCGTATAATG